>JAIOQY010000133.1 GCA_021108435.1 Candidatus Aegiribacteria sp. | reverse complement strand
GTTCTCAAAGGAAGGTTGACGTATAACGTTATGCGTTATAGATTCGCAATATGATACAGAGCTTCAAGTGTAAGGAAACTGAAAAGCTCTTCAACAGGGAGTATTCGAGAAAGCTGCCCTCCTCGATTCAAAGGATTGCTTTCAGGAAACTGAGGATGCTTCATAGGAGTTCGAGTGTTGAAGATTTAAGAGTACCTCCAGGAAATAGACTTGAGGTGCTTGGAGGAAAAAGGAAGGGACAGCGTAGTATTAGGATCAATGAGCAATGGCGAATCTGTTTCATCTGGAAACAAGGTGATGCTTTCAATGTTGAAATCGTTGACTATCACTAGAGGTGTGAAATGAAAAAGATGGCTCCACTACATCCTGGAGAAGTTCTCTTTGAGGAGTTTATGCTTCCTCTTGGAATAAGTCAGAACAAACTTGGGAAGGAACTAGCAATATCTCCACGGCGTATTAACGAAATAGTTCACGGAAAGCGACGAGTAACTGCCGACACAGCACTTCGGCTGAGCGTGTACTTCGGAAATTCTCCAAGCTTCTGGCTCGGTCTGCAAATTGACTACGACTTGGATAACGCAATTGATTCGAACGGAAAACAGATTAAAAAAGAAGTACACAAGTACCACGCTGTAAAGAAGATGAGATCAAATGCATGAACCAGCCACAAATGCATAGCCTTGATCCAGAGTAATATCTGTGCTGGTTATTCTAAGCGTTTTCTGTGAATAGAGATGACGAGAATGTTCAAACAACTGGAAGATATCAATAGCCGACCAGAGTCATTTGAGTTCTACACAGCGGCAGATTTGTGGAACGACAATCATACCTCTCAGCAAATGCTCGCATACCATCTCAACACCAATATCGATGTATCATCCCGGCGAGGTGCATTCATTGATCGATCAGTCGAATGGATTGAATTGCACTTCAGCGTTGTAACTGGTACCCGAATCGCCGATTTCGGCTGCGGCCCAGGGCTCTACGCAAGCCGACTGGCAAAACTCGGCGCAAGCGTGACGGGTATTGACTTCTCGGCGCAGTCAATTAATCACGCGAGGGATGTGGCTGAGCAGTCGGGCCTATCCATCGAATACATCAATCAGAACTACCTTGATTTCGAAACGGAAGACCGTTTCGACATTATCTTGATGATCATGTGCGACTTCTGCGCACTAAGCCCTTCGCAGCGAATGGCATTGCTCACAAAGTTCCACTCAATGCTCTCGCCAGGTGGGTCTGTCCTTCTCGACGTCTATTCCCTGAATGCGTTCAAGCAACGCGAGGAAGCGACCTCATATGGAGTAAATCTGCTCAACGGTTTCTGGTCCGCGGAGAAATACTACGGATTCCTGAGCACTTTCAAGTACGAGGAAGTAAAGGTGGTATTAGACAAGTATACCATCGTGGAAGCGGAGCGAACACGAACCGTCTACAACTGGCTGCAATACTTTTCTTCCGAGTCGCTGCAGAGCGAGTTTGAGAAGGCTGGTCTCGCACAGCATGCGTTTTACAGTGACGTGGCAGGCACACCCTTTGATGATTCTGGCTCTGAGTTTGCTATTGTTGGAAAGAAATGACCATCACAGAACAATCGCATCGACTGTATTTGTCAAATAGCGCGCGATTCGACAAGACAGTCATGCGTGACGTCTTGAATGCAAGAAGATGAAGCAGGTCAAACAGATTAAAGCAATATCATTCGATGGTGATATGACCCTGTGGAATTTCGAGAAGGTCATGCGGCATTCGCTTTCACATGCCCTCGAAGAATTGCGCCGTCGTGTCCCAAATCAAGCATCATCTGACCTGACGATAGACAAGATGATCGAGATTCGGAACTCCGTGGCAGCCGCACTTTCGGGGAAGGTCTTCAATCTCGAGGAGATCCGACTTCATGCATTCAAACGCACAGTGGAGTATATCGGACACTCCGATGACACTCTCGCGACAAGACTGAATGCCTTGTACCTGAAACATCGGTTTGAGGATATCGAGCTTTATCCAGATGTCATCCCTATCCTGGATCTCCTCCGTTCGGACTTCTCCATCGGACTCCTATCCAATGGCAATGGCTATCCGGAACGATGCGGACTTCCGGATCGCTTCAACTTTGTTGTGTTCTCACAGGATGTCGGAGTCGATAAACCTGATGCAGGGATGTTTCGCGCCGTCTGCAGATACGCTGGCTGCGATCCCTGTGAACTCATGCACATCGGGGACTCGCTGGAATCGGATGTTGCCGGCGCAAACGGAGTCGGAGCTGTCTCGGTGTGGCTTAATCGAGACCTAAAACAGAATGAATCCGGCATCGTTCCCGACTACGAAATTAGATCCCTTACCAACATTGGAGACATCCTGAAAAGAAACGGAGAAATATCTAACAAGTCGTCTGGAAGTGGCGCTTGACAGCGCCTCAGCTGTGATGTCCTCGGAGAAACGAATATGACAAGAATGGAAATGACTGATTATTATGCAAAACGCGCTTCTGAGTATGAGTACATCTATCAGAAGCCGGACGGATGAAGAAGGCAATACCTATCAAATACGGAAACTTTTTGATGGTTCCACGCATGAGGTATTAAAGAATTTTACGACACAAAGCGAGTATATTGAACAAATTAAGCCATCAGCAGATAATTACTATTTCGTGGAAATGGACTACTTCTGGTTAGCTCGTTATACTTTGAAAAGCATCAAAGAGTAAATTAGTACACCGGGTGCAATGTGTGGGCTCCACTGATTTGAAGTAAAAGCCGAATCACTCTTCGCAGCTGGTGCGTCCTTCCGGTGAACGGAGTGAGATGAAATCAGAAATCATTATCAGAGATATGCAAAGTGAAGACGAGGAGTTCGTAGGATCCTGCACGCATATCGGCGAAACAGCGGAATATACGGCATCCTGCCAAAGACGAGTGCCCTGGTTGCGCGACCGGTACGAACGGGGCCTTAGGGTTAGGGTTGCCCTTCTGGACGGTGCTCATGCAGGTTTTCTGTACGTTATGCCCATTGAACTTGCCCCCTGGGGACCGGTCGGACGGGACCTGATGAGTATCCTTTGCCTGACGATCAAAGACGAAGCTAAGTCCAGGGGAATAGGACGATGTCTGGTTTCAGCTGCTGAGGAGGAAACACAGACGCAGGGCTGTAAAGCTATTACTGTGGTCGCCTTCTACCACGATTTCTGGTTCATGCCGGCACCGTTCTTCGAGAAATGCGGATTCGAGGTCGCAGTGCGCAAGGAGGAATCAGCAATTCTCTGGAAGGTTTTCGACTCATCAGCGGAACCACCGTCTTTTCTCGACCGACACTTCGAGTTCATGCCGAAGTACGGCAAGGTAGTTGTCGACCTCTTCTGGAGCCGGTCCTGCCTTACGACCGATACTGAGGCGGAAAGGGTTCGTGAAGTTGCAGGCGAGTTCGCTGACTCGGTGCTGCTCAGGGAGTATTGCTCGGATGATCCGGACATTCGTTCAAAGTACGGCATCTTCAGGGCCATTTTTGTGAACGGGAAGGAAATCGGCTGGGGCTACGAGGCACCTAAGAACGGCCTGCGCACAAAGATTCGAGAGGCTCAACAACAGCTTACACCGGATAGCTGATCGCCAACGGTGAAGATCATGATAGATTGTTTAGATATCTCCAAATCATTCCAGAATTAAAGGAGAAGTCAGCAAGATGAAAAAAATCAGCATAATCATCTGTAACCGTTACCATACCTGCACAGGCGGGAAGTGTCTGAGAGCTTTGCGAAATCGTGAGGGGGCTTTTTCTCTGTACAAGGACGAGGAAGTTGAAATAGTGGGCTACACAACCTGCGGAGGCTGTCCCGGCGGCAACATAGAGTATGCTCCAGCTGAAATGAAGAAGAATGGAACAGATGTCATCCATTTAGCTACGGGTTTAGTGGTCGGCTATCCACCCTGCCCCCGCCTGCAAGCTTTCTGCGAATTTATTCCTGCCAAATATGGACTGGATGTGATTGTAGGAACTCATCCAATCCCACAGAATTATTACCTGACCCACCAGGAGTTAGGAACTTGGCAGTCAACCAGATGGCAAGAACGTATTCAGCACGTCCTGGCAAACGAAGAAACACGTTTGGCATACGATTCATGACATCGGAAGAGAAACAACTATGTGAAATCCACATAATCATCGTTAACTGAAGGAACTAATGATAACACCTGATCTGATCAACATACTGAAGCAACAGCTAAGCGAAACAGCAGAGCACATTGTGCCCATCGATTCCGAATCCGCAGCTTCAGCTGCTCGAGATCTCCAGAAGTCGTTATTCAACGTTGTTGCCCGTGAGGTATTACCAAGGCTGTCAAATGTTGATTTCCGCGACCTGTTGAAGAAGCTTGATATTTCACCATCCGATCTCATTTTTATTACTTCTGGAGTTTCGACCCATGACAAGCCGTTTCAAGCAACATGGTCAAGCTATTTCTTAGCCAATCAGGATATATTCTGGCTCCCTGGCAATGATGTGGGCCTTTTTGATGAAACTCTTTCATGGGTCATTATCACAGGGGATGACGGTCAAACCTTTTTGTCACAATTAGTGAAAACAAGTTGAAGTTGTTGAAAAGAATCCATTTGAAGTAGTAGTTACGCAATGTTTTGCAGGTGTTTCTGATCGTTATCTGATAAATACAAGTCCTGGAGTGTATTGAGTTCAGAAGATAGTTGTTCTTATCTTATCCCGAAGAAATCCCTTATTCGACCAAGTATGTGATCCTTTTGAACAGGCTGTTTGTATTCCTGCTCCTCTATTGAGCTGTCCACAACTCTGCTTGAAAGATCCTCCAGTCGTTTTTCCAGCATTTCAGAGAGTGGTTCAAGGATCGAGGGTTCTGTTTCCAGCAGGTATGCCAGACCTTCTTTTTTAACAACGATTACTTCAGTTTCGGCCACCGCGCAGACCGATGCTGAGCGGGGTTCACCTGTAAGGAGGCTCATTTCACCGAAGTAATCTCCTTCCTGGAGGTCTGCGAGATGAGTTTTTCGACCGGAGCTATCAGAAACATAAACCTCGACCTTGCCGTCCGAGATAATTAACAGGGAATCACCTGAATCTCCCTGGTTAACAAGTATCTCTCCCTTTGAATAGAGATGTCTGGAGGAACTCTCAGCAAGTTTCAGGATCTGTTCGTCGTTAAGCAGTTCAAATAGTTCAACTTCTCTGAGTTCATTGAATATTTCTGTTATCAGCAATTCCTTGACTCTGGCTTCGTAATCCTCAGGGACAGTTCTAACTGTCACATCCCTGATCGGGAACGGAATTGAAAGCCCGGCCCTTCGAAGGCTATACCAGATATGTGTTCTGACTGCATTTTCGATTTCGGGTTTTCTGTGATATTCCGAAATCCAGAAACGTACATCATAATTGATAGTATAACTATCAAATTTTTCAAGGAATACTTTGGGAAGCGGTTTCGTCAGAACCCCATCGGTTCTGGCAAATACTCCTGAAATTATTTTCTTCACCTGTCCAGGTGAGTGATTGTAAGCCATTCCGATTTCTATCCTGCACATATGATGTCTGTTCGGATGGGAGTAGTTAGTTACGATATCCTTAGAAACAGTAGCGTTTGGAATGGTAACATGATCTCCGGCTCTTGTTCTGATGGTAAGAGTCCGCCAGTTCATCTGCACGACTATACCCTCTTCTTCACCTACACCTATCCATTCACCGACTTTATACGGTCTCTCCATCTGCAAAGCCAGACCCGCAAAAAGATTACCCAGTATGTCCTGAAGAGAGAGTCCGATAACAGCGGAAAGAACGGTTGACGTAACAAGGAACGCGGTGAGCCTGACTCCGAATATTCCATTTAGAATGGCTACTGCGACAATTGCCAGAACGATGAAGTTGATCATGTCTATTATCAGTCTCGGAATGTGAATATCGCCCTGTTTCTTCAGGAGATAGTCCCACAACAGCAGGTTCAGAACCTGCAGAATCGTGTTGGCGCCGAGCATAATTGTCGCAGCAAGAGCTATTCTGGAAAAGGTTGATTCTCCCGGTACCCCGAACATCTTCATCACAAGGTATGATGCCCCAGCGATTCCAGCCAGAAGAATCCAGAGCTTCAGCCTGCTCCCTGGTGAATGTTTTCTGATCAGCCAGAGAATAAGCCCTACTGCAAGACCAAGGACAACAGCCATGATACCGTGTAAAAGCATCTGCTGACTCAAGAAACAACCTCCCGGAATCAGCCCGCATAAATCACCAGCCATCTACTGCAACACCACATATGCAGGCGTCTACTTCGTTATGCTCATACATCCGTCCTCGACGTACTGTATAATAAATACGCCTCCGGAGTCTGTATTCGCAAGCCTCGTATCCACCAGCATCTGTGACGTTTCGCTACAATGG
>JAIOQY010000132.1 GCA_021108435.1 Candidatus Aegiribacteria sp. | reverse complement strand
ACCATCTTTCTTATTCTTTCGATCTCACTCGGATTTACTCTAAATTACATTCATGTGATCACCGTCTAGTTAGATTGTCCGTCAGCGACAGTTAGAATTCCCTGTTTTCAGAAATTGAATTAGACTATCCAAATCACCTTAGAAAGGGGTTTGGATGGTAACAGACAATCAGGTTAGGAGGCTGTTTCGATTGTTGAACACAGAGAAAACACTAACAGTAGCAGCGGCAAAGTCAGGAATGGATGTGAAAACCGCCCGTCGTTACAAGCAAAAACGCAAGTTACCCAGCGAGCTTGCTGAATCACGTAATTGGAGGACACACCCAGACTCATTTGCAGATGTATGGGAAAAAGTCCGGAGCATGCTGGGCATTAATCCAGGGCTACAGTCAAAGACGATCTTCGAGTATCTGCAGCGCCAGAATCCTGGAGAGTATGCAGATGGTCAGCTCCGGACTTTACAGCGTCGGGTTAAAGTATGGAGAGCAACGGAGGGACCGCCCCGAGAGGTCTTCTTCCCTCAGAAGCATTATCCCGGAAACCTGGCTGAATCTGATTTCACCAGCATGAACTCTCTGCATATCACTATTGCTGGCAGACACTTCAAACATCTGTTCTATCACTTTGTACTTACGTATTCGAACTGGGAGACAGGTTCGATATGCTTCTCAGAGAGCTTTGAAAGCCTTAGCGAAGGCTTTCAAAATGCGGTGTGGATGCTTGGCGGTACTCCGGAGATCCATCTTACCGACAGGCTGACTGCTGCTGTAAGGAAGGCTGGGAATCCTGAGAAGTTCACAGATCGTTACGCAGCTCTGCTGCGTCACTACAGGATAAAGGGCCGCAGAACCAATCCTGACAGCCCGCATGAAAATGGTGATGTTGAGCAGCGCAACAATCGATTCAAGATGGCTGTGGATCAGTCTCTTATGCTGAGGGGCAGCAGAGACTTTGCCGATAGGAAAGAATACACCTGTTTTTTGATGGATCTTCTGGATCAATTGAATGCAGGCCGGCGGGATCGGTTCGGCGAGGAGCTGAAAGTATTGGGCCGGCTGCCCAGGAACAGGATTGAGGCCTGCAAGCGGCTGGATAATGTCAAGGTCCGCCGCAGCAGTACGATACACATCGCTCACAACACCTATTCAGTGAACAGCCGACTTATCGGTGAACATGTGAATATACGGTTATATGCAGAGTACCTGGAAGTCTGGTACGGTCAGAAGAAAATAGATCATCTTCCGCGGCTCCGAGGCGAAAGTAATCACTCCATCAATTACAGGCATGTTATTGACTGGCTTGTGCGGAAACCTGGAGCCTTTGAGAATTACAAGTGGCGTGAGGACATGTTCCCTACGATACGGTTCAGGATGGCGTATGACAGCCTGAAGCAGAATCATGTTTTATCAGTTGCGGCGAAAGAATATCTCAAAATTCTTGAGCTTGCAGCCAAGAAGAGCGAATCAGGTGTCGACAGAGTTCTGCACATATTGATAAACAGTGGCGAAACCATCGGTTCTACTGCGGTAAGTGAGCTCATGGAATCCGACATGGCAATAGCTCCTGTTACCGATGTGACTATCCCCGATGTAAAACTCTCCGTCTACGATGAGTTGCTGCGGTGCGATATGGCGGTGGCCCAGTGAACGCACTGAAAGAGTATCTGAAGGAACTGCACCTGCCGACAATTCGGCGTTGCTACGAGGAAGAGGCTGAGCATGCCAGGCGTGATTCTCTGAGCCATGAAGAATACCTTCAGTCTCTTATTGAGCAGGAAGTTGAGGAACGCCGACAGAACCGTGTTACCCGGTTCCTCCGCCAGTCAAAGCTGCCTCTGGAGAAAACTCTTGATACCTTTGTAAGGAGCAGGTTATCTCCAGTGGAGAACCAGAAGGTGGACGCATTACTTGATGGGGGCTTCATAGGCAGGAGTGAAAATGTGCTTGCGTTTGGCGGTCCCGGTGGCGGGAAAACACATCTGCTGTGCGCCATAGGCATAGAGCTGATCCATAAGGGTTACCGGGTCCGCTTTTACTCCTGCAGTCTGCTTGTACAAGAGCTGCTTATCGCAAAGCGTGACATGAAATTGGCAAGATTCCTGAAAAGTCTGTCCAAGTTCGATGCGCTTATCATCGATGACATCGGATATGTCCAGCAGAGCAGGGAAGAAATGGAAGTGTTGTTCACCCTGTTGGCAGAGCGATATGAACGTGGAAGTGTGATGCTTACAAGTAATCTGCAGTTCTCGCAATGGGAGAGAATATTCAAAGATCCTATGACCACTGCTGCTGCAATAGACCGACTCGTACACCACAGCGTGATCCTCGAACTCAATGAGCCAAGTTTTAGATTAGAAGAGTCAAAGAAAGCAAAGAAAGGAGCATAAATTAGAAGGGAATTATAACTGTCGTCAGGCTCCGGACGAGTATGTCGCTGGACATTCATGAATCAATTAACCCTTCTGTGTACTTAAAAGTTGGCTGGTGGGTAGC
>JAIOQY010000131.1 GCA_021108435.1 Candidatus Aegiribacteria sp. | reverse complement strand
AGCCCACATCTGCGCTTGACCCGGAATCAACCGCGGTTGTGGTCAAGATGCTCAGGGAGGTAAAGGGCAAGACCACTATGATAGGCATATTCCATGACCTGTCTGTTGTACGGGAGGTGGCTGACCGGGTTATTGTTATGAAGAACAACCGGATGGTTGGAATCAAAACACCTGAAGATATCCCTGGTAGTGGTACAGTTGATTGATATGAGGCTTGGGTGAGTAATATGAAACTTGGTATAATAAACGGACAGATAATAACACCGGATCGTGTTATCGAAAAAGGATGTGTGGGGATCGAAGACGGTAAGATCATAGATATCCGGGATACTTTACCAAATACATCCGGCAATGTGATCGATGCGAAAGGGGGGTATGTGATGCCTGGTATCATTGATATTCACGGTGATGATCTCGAAACGGCCATCTCACCACGACCTTCGTCACGATTTCCTGTAGACTTTGCGCTGCTGCAGCTCGACAGAAGTAACGCAGTATGCGGCATTACAACGAAATTACATGCTATCGCATATTTTGAGGATGAATTAAAGGGGCGTCACGTGGGTCTTTCAAAAGAGATCGCCAAAACGATAGCACACTGCCGGTACGGGCTCCATACGAATCATTTTTTGCATGTCAGGTGCGAGATCAGCACTGATCTTGAGGATGTGCTTGAGGTGATCGAAAATCCTCTCGTCAAACTTGTATCATTGATGGACCACACCCCTGGACAGGGACAGTTTTTAGATCCGGAACAATACAGGGAGTACCATAAGAGGATATACGGATTAAACGATGCCGAAATCGATGGGATAATCAGGAAGAAATCGGGTTATGCAAACATAAAGGTGCAAAACATGCGCGAAGTTGCCAAAAAAGCACTGGCAAAAAGAATATCGATCGCATCACATGACGACGATAGTTCACAGAAGGTGGAACTGGTACACAGCATCGGGGCACGCATCTCTGAGTTCCCGGTAACACTTGATGCGGCAAATCGGAGTCGTGAACTCGGCATGACCATTTGTATGGGCGCCCCGAATGTTGTGCTCGGCAGGTCAACATCAGGCAATCTCAGTTCCATCCAGGCGGTGACTGCCGGCCTTGTCGATGTCCTGTGCTCGGATTACAATCCGGCATCCATGCTCTACTCACTCTTTATTCTGTGGAAGCAGGGGATCCTGAGCCTGCCTGATGCTGTTAAAATGGTCACACTCAATCCTGCTAAAGCAGTGTGTATGGATTATGCGACCGGCTCGATCGAGGTCGGAAAACGTGCAGATATACTTGTCGTGACCGAACAGATGGGCATTCCTGTGGTGGCACGTACGATCGTTAACGGAGAGGTTGTCTATGCAGGAGGTGGTGCGGTATGCACAGGATAGGTGCGGCACTGGATATTCGTTTCGGGAAAAATACCCTCCAGTTCCTGGATTTCCTGCATTCCAACGGATTTGATCATATCGAGATCAAGAAGGACAACGATCATGTCTATGGAGAAGTAAAACCTGCCGAACTGGAAAGGACCCTCTCCG
>JAIOQY010000130.1 GCA_021108435.1 Candidatus Aegiribacteria sp. | reverse complement strand
TATATATAAGTGTCCTATTCCCCAGCCGTATTCATCAGCAAGCGTATCAAGAAGAAAACACATTTCCCATCCATATACATCGGGGTTTGCTTCAAACACATATCCTGAATATGCCGGGAAATCATTAGGTGCCAATACTGAATCAGTTCCACCTGAGGGGTCGTCAAAATCAAGACCTGGATGTGGCCCCTCATCTACTACGCACCAGTCCCCGTATCCAATCCAGCATTTTTCATATGTGCCGTTCTCATACATCGGCCATGACGGATCCCAGTGCGGAGGATGAACTATGGGATGGGTATCAATCGTAAAACCAAATAGCACAAGAACTGCAGCAGATATTAATATTCTTATCATTATTCAACCACATTGCTGACTGTAATGATATTTACTCCATCTTCTCCCTGATACACAACTCTCGCTTCTGTCATTGAAAGAGCGCGTGGACGACCATGAAGGAGATAATTAAAGTTAGACGAATTTCCAAAAGGAATGAAACTTCGTTCATCAGACTTCACAGGTTCCGATGACCATATCAGTACTCCATCTGTATCAAGCAAGCACCTTCTTGTTATCTGTAAACACTCCACATCTTGGGAATGAAATAGAATATTAATGCTATTATTAATGAAATCTGGAACTAGATTGTACCACTTTTTGGAAGGTAAACACCATATCTCATCATTATCATATTGACCTCCAGTATCTGTAACCACGAAGTTGTTTGGACGTCCCCCCAGCTCTAATGGAACAGGTATGGCCATATGCGTGCAGTCAGGAGAAAACGCTATCATCGAAGCCTGCATTCCATCGTAGCGTTCCCAGAGAGTTGTTCCTGTATTCCCATCGATGACCGATATTCCATTTCTAGTGAACGATGCCCCAACGAGATTTCCATCTTCTGATACAGCAAACTGTGTAACGACAGCTCTTTCCCCTGTATCAATTTCCCACAGTCTGTTACCATTCCAGTCAAAAGCCAGAATTTCCCGAGGTCGGTCATAAACGTTTTCCATGACAATGATTTCATCTGTTGCTGAAGTACATATATACCTGAAATGTGTTTCTTCGTATTCCCTGATTGAAGATAATGCTAGATTTTCATCGAAATCAAGGATGTAATCCTTTCCGATTGCTGTAACCACACCGTTATCTGAAACAGCCAATCCGTGCCGCCATCGACCATCTGGAGTAGGATCAAAATACTTCGTTACTTTCCTGTCAATATCCACATAGAGAGCCTGATCCATGTTCATATCAGCTATTCCGTCTCTGACTATTACGAAATGCCCCCCTCTGGAATAAATCGCTCCGTATGCGCTGAATGGCAGAACTACTTCCAAT
>JAIOQY010000129.1 GCA_021108435.1 Candidatus Aegiribacteria sp. | reverse complement strand
AGTTTTCTGGACAGCAGGAGTCCGAGAGCGTTTCGCATAAGTGAAAGGTCTCTGTAATGAGCGTCCAGCAGGATATGAGAAGCGTTTTCAATTGATGTATCGAACAGCTCGATCTTCCAGCTGAGTTTTGGCTTCCATAGTGAAGACCCTCCTCTGAATCCCGCAAGGCAGCTGCATGCACCAGCCTCCATTTCGACATATGCGGGAAGCTGGTAATCAGCAAACGGATCGGAATAAAGGCTGTCAAGCAGCTGGGGATCCATTTGCAGATGATATGAATCAAGAGAACCCTGAGTACTCAGAATCAGTATGGCTCCAAGAATAATTTGCATTATCTTCTTTCAGTAGTTTTCGATAAGTATAGAAACAAGTAAATATAACAGTTGTAAAATATATCGTTAGTATGCCCGGGAGGAGAGAATTATGCCTGAAGAAATGAATAACGGTAATGATCCGACTGAAGAGATCAGCAATGCAGAGCACGATGACAAGAAAGTGGCTATCCATGAAATAAGCTGCAGCAACTGCGGCGCTCCGCTTTCTTACATGGAAGGTGAAGCGGTTATCACCTGCGAATACTGCGGGACCACAACCATGCTTGCAGGTTATGATAACATCGTAACGGTTGAATCGCATTATCTTCTTCCGCCAAAAGTCGGGCGTGATGAAGCCATCGGGATTGCTTCCGGGTGGCTGAAAAAAGGTTTTTACAAGTCGAAGGATCTTCCCAACAAGGTAAGCTGGAAGAAAACAGAAGTCAGAGTTCTTCCCTACTGGATAGTCAGATGTACCGGCAACACCCGCTGGAGCGGCATGCAGAAACGGACAAAAACTACGGGTAAGGGAAAGAACAAAACATCAGAAACCTACTGGGAACCTGTACAGGGGCGTATCACCGATGATTATACATGGCCTGTATATGCCAGAGAGGATACTTCAGAATTCTGGGGAATTCGAAATATCGAACCCGGTAAGCAATGTGTATTCCCGGACTGGGGAAAATTCATTTTCAGGATAGGAGGATCGAAAAAAGCCCCTAATAAGGATCTTCTTGAAGGCAAAATGGATTTCTCAATTGATGAACTCAAGAAATTCAATATGCAGGAGCATATCATCAACGGACAGATTATTCAGGAAAAGGCCGAGGTGTCCGCCAGGAACAGGATAATTGAACTGCATCAGCAGAAGGCCGAGAGTAAAGCCACAAAAATTACTGACGTAGATACAACAATAGATGTCCAGGGTGTTGACCTTGTATACGTTCCTATCTGGGAGCTTGAATATGCGTATAAGGATAAAAACTACCGCATACTTGTAGATGCAAGCCGCCAGGAAGTTCTTTCGGGAGAAGCGCCGGTCGGTAAATGGGCAAAAGCGACCGTATTCGATATCATATTCCTGCTGATTGCAGCCATTTTCGCGGCCATAGGCGGTACAACCGACGGTGCCTCATGGCCATGGATAGGAGCAGGTGTTTTCGGCGGAAGCGCTGTCGCCTACTTCATCTGGACCGCAACGATGAAGGAATAGGATCAGATCAGCGACATCAGGAAGTTATTCGCGGATATCGCGTTCTCATACTATTATCCCTTCGGTAATTATGGAGTGTATTCCAAATATATCATGATAATTTTGGAATGCAGTCCAAAAATCCCGAATAATATTCAGATGCAGGAACTCAAAAAACCGAATAATCTTACTTGAACTGCAGACGATACAGCCTTGGATAGTCTTCGGGAGCAAGATCCCAGGCGATTATTCCGTGCTCATTGATTTCAACAAGGATATACAGGGAATCAGGGAAAGCCGTAAGGTACACTTCTCGGATCTTCTCTCCTTCAGGTGAAAATACATCCCAGATCAGCCCCTTCGAAGTGCCCTGCTGTGCCCAGAGGTTGCCAAGAGAATCAATACCCAGTTTTTCTATCTGTGGCGCATATTCAGGAAGCTCACCGGTTATCTGCTGGGTGTTGTCGTCGATCGTTACCCTGAAGGAAGCCTGTGGAATATTCGTGTATCTTGCAATATCTCCCAGGGGTACAAGAACCGGTTCCGATGATATGGTGTCAACAGGTTGCCCATCAAGGTCGAATACTTCTATGAGATAATTTGTCGAGTTCATTCTGTGCATGTAGACATTACCGTTGTTTGCCGCTGTAAAAGCCACGTATCCGGGTCTGAAATCGTAACCTTCTTCGCTGAAGTCGAAAAGGTGAGTGAACGGTGTAGCTCTTGGCTCCTCAGATATTCCCTCCCAGATATTAAGCTCGTATCCCATCTTGTAGGTTCCTTCCACCTGGCGCGTGGGGCAGGAGTATATAACAAAGCAGGAATCACCAGCAGCAGCCATACTCAAGGGCATTTCAAAAACATGGTTAGGTCTGCTGCCAAGGTATTCACCCTCAGCTGAGAAGAAACACACTTCTTTGTCCATCCAGTCGAATACTGCTATTCTCCCATCGCCCAGAACTGTCATTGTGCCGGGAAGGGTAAACTCTCCCGGAGCTTCACCAATACCTCCAAAGGAAGATATGAATTCACCATACTCATCGTAGGTTGAAATGAATCCCGTTGATCTGTCGAAGAGAATAACATTCCCTCCCGGTAGAACCTCGGCTTTTATAATCGAGCCAAACATGTAACAGCTGTCGCCCATAAGAACACCGATAGAATCGGTAACAATGAGTGTGTCAATTTCTGGACCGGCTGGTTCTTCGATCCTGACAGGGGTCTGTTCCCCGCCGCAGGCAATGAGCAGCACAGATATGATGAGACAGAAAAGAGATTTCATTTCATTCTCCATACTAAATAGAGTTTCATTTTCTACCGGTGTACTGGCCGCACAGCATGATAAGGGTATTCAATTATGCTTGCAGAAGAAGTAAAAGAGTTTGTAATAACTGGTTAACCAAATCCCGATATGCAACGATCCGTACATTATCTACATTCTATATACGAATAAACATCTTGCCTGTCAAATCTTGACAATATTGCTATCTAATTGATACATTAGTACTTACAGGTGCGAAATATATGAGGAGGAATTTCAATGCAAAGTTCAGCTCTGGAATATCTCAGATGCCCGGAATGCAGAGGACATCTTTCAATTCACCATGCAACAAAGCGAAATGGTGATATCAGGTCAGGTACAATGAAATGTGCGAAATGCGACAATCAGTATCCTGTTATACTGGGCAGGCCGGTCCTGTTGCCAAATGCGGCAGTCAATACCTGGCAGGCTCCTGTGGATGAAGCTCTGGGAGTGGTGCCAGGCACACCGGTTAATGGCTTGCTTTCCCTCAACAGGCTGAAAGAGATCGGGATTGGCAGGGCAATCGAACGATTAGGCAATCGGTGTATCAAATCAGAAATGATTGAATCGGATCCGAATGCGGTCACAAAAGAAATGCTTGGAAAGGCAAGGTACCTGGATTCGGGGGAATGGTTCAAACACAAAGGAAGAGCGAAACGATTACTCACGTTTCCGGCTGAGGGCGGAGTCAATCTTGACATCTTCAGAGAGTTTATGAACACGGTAAAGAGAGTGAAACCGGAGGATCTTATCGACCTTCTTTCAGGAGGGGGATACGGAGTAACGCATCAGGCGTTTCAAAACAGTGAGTTGAGGCGGATTGCCTCGGTTGAACGGGATTTGAAGTGCCTGTGGAACATTCAGTACCGGTTCAAACATATCGGGCGAAGTTCAATCAGCGAAGCAATCGGAGGGGATGTACGGCGTCTTCCCATAGTATCGGAGAGTTTTGATACCGCAATGACCCTGCAGGGACTGGTTGAACTTCATGGAATCAACGGATTCCTGAAGGAAGCGTATAGAGTCCTCAAGCAGGATGGTCACTATATAGCTCTATATTCGGAAGACCCTGTCACGTTCGATATCCTGCCTGTTTCCGAGTTAAAACGATTTGCCCTGGCAGCGGATCTTTATGCCGGGCATGAGCGGTTCATCAGCGCAGCGGAGAAAACCGGTTTCAGAGTTATCAGTACAAAAGCTCTCGAAGGTACGAGGGGCAAAAAAAGAATCACTGTATTCAGGAAAA
>JAIOQY010000128.1 GCA_021108435.1 Candidatus Aegiribacteria sp. | reverse complement strand
TCAAAGGAATCAGGTCGAACAAAACTGCGCATGTCCTCAAGAACCCACTCTATCGACAGGTCCTCAAGAGAAGTTCTTCTTCCTGCAATCTCCAGCAGGGATTCTGTACGATCTACACCCGTAACAGTGAAACCGCGCCTTGCCATTGCGATTGAGAAGCGTCCGGGACCACAGCAGAGGTCAAGAATATCTCCCTCAGTAATGCCTGTAAGCTTTATAAGGGAATCAGAGTCCTCCTCAGCTTTTTCCATTCTTGATTCAGGGAACATGAATGGGTATAACTCATGCCAGAAATTCTCCTCTTCGAACCATTCCATTTCATTGTCCTTCCGGATATCAAGGGTTACATCGCCTGCAGAAGTTGCATATACCGGTTATTCTGCTTTCCGGATCTCCCCACGTGAACCATGAGTCGACTATTTCAGAAGTAAGATACTGAGGATCAAGTTCGAGGAAACCACAATGACCTACAAGAATGACGGTAGACGGATACCCATTGTAATATCCTGACAGATCAGCTACTTCCACATAACCCGGAGCATCGGGTGCAATGCACCAGAGATAGACCGAAGCGTATTCAGGCAGGCTGTCTATCGAAATGAGAATCTCATCAGCCATAGACTGATTAGCGGTTGAATCTTCTCCCAGTACAAGAAGCAGGCCGAATCCTGTAGGCGTGGTAAAATCATCAAGATCGGAGAAACCGCTGACAGGAATGAATTCAGTTTGAATCTGAGAAATACTGAGAAAGAAGAAGATCAGAACGTTCATTTTAGATACCTTCCCGCGGATACAATCCTGTTTGCGTAGTATTCCTTTGAGAGTGATTCCCTTACAACGCCCCTGCTGCTTGATGCATGAACAAAGAAGCCGTTTCCTATAAAAATCCCGACATGAGAAATACCTGAGCCAGATGTATTGAAAAACAGCAGGTCGCCGAATTTTAGATTAGAAGGATTAATGCTTTCCGCTGCTGCTGCCTGCTGACTGGCTGTTCTGGGTATCTGGATATCTACAGCTTCGTAAACAGACTGGGTGAATCCGGAACAGTCTACACCGGATCTGCTGTTGCCGCCATACAGATATGGAGTACCCATCCATGAATCAATTTCTTTGAGCATGTCATTATCTATTGATGATCTTGGACCACTGCCGGTGGATGATATTTCAGCCCAGGAGCCGCCTGTACAATGAACTCCATCACCACGGTACACCGGAATAGTCCTGCAACCCGCCAGAATAAATACAATAAGCAATAAGAATACAATACGGTGATTATTCATAGCTGTATCTTAAGAATGGTGTCTATTGCCGGCTGATTCATCCCGGGACAGTCAAGAGTGTAATGAAGACCCCGGCTTTCCCTCCTTCTCAATGCCGATCTGACTATCGTCCTGCTGACCGTACAGATGTTCCTTAACTCAAGAAGTTCCACAGTTGGGAGAAGAGACCAGTAATCCTCTTCTATCTCTTCTGCCAGAACATCAATTATCCTCAGGGCTCTGTGAAGCTTCCTGTCCGACCTGACTATGCTTACATAATCCCACATGACATTTCTTAAAGCAGCCCACGCATAATCGACGAGTACATTCTCCTTTAATGGTTCAGCGCGTCCGTAAGCCCAGTCTCTGGCAGAGAATCTGTCCGGTTTCAATACTGTTTCAGGGATAGTGTCCGCGGCTTTTAATCCCATAACACCCGCCTCAAGCAGACTGTTGCTGCCAAGACGATTTGCACCGTGAAAACCGGTGCATGAAACCTCTCCAATAGCTCTCAGACCGTTCATAGCGGTGCTGCCATCAGTTGATGCGTCTATTCCACCAACACAGTAGTGTGCTGCCGGAACTACAGGTATTGGTTCCAGCCATGGAGTAATACCGACCGAAGTGACGCCTTCAGTTACTTCAGGAAATGATTCTTCCAGCTTCTCCCGACCAAGGTGAGTGGCATCAAGCAGAACATGATCATTTCCCAGTCGTTTCATTTCTGAGTCAATAGCTCGAGCTACAACATCTCTTGGCGCAAGCTCCATCCTATCAGGATCGTAGTTTTCCATGAATCTATGACCTTCAAGATTACGCAATTCAGCACCCTCACCCCTGAGAGCTTCCGTTATAAGGAAATTCCTCTTATCAGGGTGAAAAAGACATGTAGGATGAAACTGGAAAAATTCCATATTTCGAATCGGAAGACCGGCTCTGAAAGCCATCGCTATACCATCTCCGGTGGCTGAATCCTGATTTGAAGTGTATCTGTAGACTTTTCCTGCCCCTCCTGTTGCTATGATGGTTTCACCTGCAAGAACAGTGGATATTCTGCCACCGTGAAGTATATGAGCACCGAGACATCTGTCTGCGGCATTTTCAACCAGGCCGGTCATCTCTCTGGAAGCTGTAAGAAGATTAACGGCAAAAGCCGGCTGAAGTATTGTGATGTTCTTTCTTTCTTTGCATCTGTCACATAATACTTCACTGATCAGTCTGCCTGTTCTGTCTTTATGGTGAAGCACCCTCCTTATACTGTGTCCGCCTTCGATACCTCCTTTACCGGATCCGCCGGCTCCTTCAAGAACAGCACCCCACTGCGATAATTGTTCTACAAGGCGCGGACCGGATTTAATAATATCGAAAGCAACGTCTTCATTAACGAGACCTCCACCTGCAAGTATGGTATCTCTCAAATGAAGTTGAAAACTATCATCCTTGGATACTGCTGCCGCAAGGCCTCCCTGTGCAAGGTAAGTGCTTCCAGTGGGAATTGGAACTTTGCTCGCAAGAAGAATATCAAGTTCTTCAGGAAGAGCAAGCGCGCATGTCAGTCCTGCCATCCCCGCGCCAAGTATGAGCACATCTGTTCTTATAGTACCGGTCAAATGCATTATCCTATCTTTTTCGAAGTTCTCGAAACTTTATAATCGTGTTCTGAATTTCATCAAGAAGTTCAGGTATATCTCCCTCGACCTCAAGGTTCATTGTTTGAACCATTATGTCATCAGTATCAGCAATACCGCTCAGTTTTACTGCATCCTTCTCTGTGGTTATCAATGCTGCTGCCTGCTTTTTAAGCATTATTTCCTTCAGCTGTTCTATGTCCTCTTCCGAATAAATATGATGGTCAGGAAAAGCCACAAGTTTCCTGATAGTAAAACCGGCTTCTTCAAGAGAGTTCCGGAAGCTTTCAGGTTTTCCAATTCCGCAGAACGCAAGAACCGGATCTTCAGGAATACGTGGCAATCTCCTGCCGGAAGCAAGCCTGACGCCTGTCGGCTGAATTCTGCTGAACTGGACAGAAGCTTTCCAGTTGTAATCTGAAACTCTGCGCTTTATCCACTCAGCTGACATTCCGGACGCAATCCGATTTATCCATATATGATCCGCTCTTGATATGAATGATGGAAATTCTCTGAGTGTTCCAGAAGGAAGAATTCCACCCTGACCAAACGGATTTGAGAAATCAAGTACAATGAGTTCTATGTCCCTGTGCAGTTTAAGGTGCTGAAATCCGTCATCAACTATGATGATATCCGGATTCTCCTCTCTATATGCTCTAATAGAAGCTTCGGTTTTTGACCTGCCGGCATACACTCTGGCTTTTCCCAGAAGGCTCTCAGCAAGGAGCAGGACTTCGTCTGTAAATTCTTTCCTGACATCATCATTGTCCAGTCTGACTCTGCAGGCGGATTCCCTTTCTCCGAAATTCCGCGCAATTACCGCTACAGAATAACCCATCCCTGCTATTCTTCTTGCAAGCCAGATCGTAACAGAGGTCTTACCAGTTCCGCCAACCTCGATATTTCCGACACTTATCACAGGAACCGGTAATCTGAGCTGTTTCCTGCCTGATTCGAACCACATTCTTCGAAGGGCTGCAATTGAACCGTATAGCCATCCTAATGGCATCAATACCCACCCGAGCCAGGCATAATACCCCTCGCGAGATGCTATTTTTCTGAAAACTCTGTCAGGTCTTCTCATTTAATATTCTCCAGGTGACTGATAACCCCTGATCTGAAAAGGAGTAATCCAAACTGATCATATACCACATTCCGAATTTTCTCTACTGTATCTCTCACCAAATCTTTCCCTGGCAAATCGTTTTTCAGTTTCTTAAGTACATCAGCTAACTCTTCATGTGTTGAGATGATATAGCCAACTTGTGATGTGGATATTTTATCGATGATATTCCTGAAACTTTCGTAATGTGGACCAACAGTAACAGGGACTCCCCTCATGAGAGGTTCGAGCACGTTATGTCCGCCAACAGGCACAAGCGTTCCTCCCACAAAAGCGACATTGCCCACTCCGTACATTCGCGCGAGTACGCCATGCAGATCGAGTAGAACACTGTCATGATTACCTCTATCTTCTGAATCTGCAATTTTACTCCATTCAACAGGCGAGAAACCATGATTTTTCATGATATCCAGTACTTCATCTACCCGATCAAGATGTCTTGGTGCCAGAACAGGGAAATATCCTGCTTCACGAGAGGCTTTGAGTATGGTTTCTTCCTCTCCTTTTCTTGTTGAACCGGCAACCAGAACCGGTAGATCGGTCTGCAGCATCTCATGCCATTCCCCCGGCGGATCACCGTGATCGGAGCAGGACTTGGAATCGCCGGTTACGGTTATGGTGTCTGGATTTGCGCCAAGTAACTTGAAGCTATCTGCATCTTTCATGCTTCGCGCAAGAATACCTGAAAAACATAGAAGCATTCTTCTGAGCAATGGTTTGAATATCCGATAACCTCTAAGGCTACGTTCTGAGAGCCTGCCGTTGACAATCATACATGGAATACAGGATTCCAATGCTTCAAGGATAGTGTTTGGCCAGATTTCAGTCTCGGTAATTATTAGTGCTCTCGGTTTCATTCGCTTAATGAAACGCTGCGTAAATATTGGTGTATCAAGAGGACTGAAACTTCCCGGTAGGTTCATTCTATCCAGAAATATCCGTCCAGAGGGAGTGAAACAGGTTACCCAGACAGGTATTTTTCTTTTTTCAAGATACGATACAAAAGGAAGAAGTCCGTTCAACTCACCAAGAGATGATCCATGAAGCCAGACCGGATTACTGTTCATTTCCGGAACGAAACCCTGTCTTTCCTTTCTTTCTCTTGACGATCTGAATTGCATCGCCAGTATTGCAGGAGCGTGAAGAATATATCCAGCGGATTTCAGAATTAACCTGAAAAATCGAGCGGATGGTGATGTAAGAAGATCAGCTATGTGAGTGACTCTTGAAATTTCCCTTTCTATTCTGTCCAGCCATGTATCCGGATCATCTTCCCTTTTCATTGGTGGAAATGGTCTTCCCTCAACCACGCTCACTCTGGCAAATGGCAGTGGAAACAGAAATTTGTCCCAGGAGGAGAAACGCAGCGAAGGCCAGGCTGATGATCCCATTGAAACAACAGGTTTACTTCCAAGCCTGGATATATGAGCAATCCCCTTCTTCACTTGCTCAGCGGGACCTCTCGGTCCATCCGTTGTAATTGCGCAGTCCATCCCGCTTCCAAGTTTACCGGCAATTACACCGATTGCTCTTATGCCTCCCCTGCTGCTGGAACCCCGAACTGTTGAAAAACCCATTGAATGAAGAACATTAGCTGCATACTGTCCATCCCTGTTCTGACTTACGAGAACAGTAACGCCCTCATTCCGATGCGTATGAATAAATGGAAGCTGTCTTCCGTGCCAGAATGCGAAAACCGCGGGTCTCCCCCGAGTATGCCCTGCCCTTAAACCTTGCTGTGAGACGTAAATTACCCGCCATGAACTGCCTATCAACCTCATGAAAATGCGTCCAGCTATTCGTGAGAGCTTGAATAGATCAGGGGTTTTCATGTTTGATTTCATTGTAAAGGAGCCTTGCTGCTCTTTCCGCTGCACCGTTATCACCAAGGGCTTTGCGAACGTATTTAATATCCGATAGTGATTTCTTTCTTGTTCCCGTTTCAGACAGCAGAGGAATTATTCGCTCTGCGATGTTGAACGCTGTAACATTATTCTGTATGAGTTCAGGTGCTACGTCTTTGCCGGAGACTATGTTAGCCATGCCAATTCTATCCACCCCTCGTACCAGCACCTTAGCGAGCAGATATGTCAATCGCGAAGTTCTGTATGTAATGATGAATGGAATTCCCCAGAGTGCTGTCTCAAGTGTGGCAGTTCCAGAACATACAACGGCAGCAGACGCGTTTTGAAGCGAAGCTCTTATTGAATTGACCGGTGTTACTCCTTCAGTATTGAAGGCGCGATCATATAGTCTTGATGGGACAGATTCTGTCATAGCTACAGAAGCTTTTCGGACGATACCCCTGCTTCGAAGAATTGAGTATGCATCGAGCATCGGATCGAGAAGACCGGCAACTTCCTGTTCCCGGCTTCCTGGAAGTAAAGCCAGATCTCCCTCAGGCTTTGAATTAGAGGGCTCTGGAATCGCATCTACCAGCGGATGTCCGGCGCATACAGCTCTGACTCCATGCTGATTGTAGAATTCCACCTCGAATTCGAAGAGAGTTATCATGAGATCAACGCTGTTTCGAATTTTCTTTACTCTCCCTTTGCCCCATGCCCATAACTGCGGAGAGATATAATAGATAACTTTGAAACCCTTTTTCTTTGCCCATTGAGCCAGTGGTATATTGAAGCCTGGATAGTCAACCAGAAGAACCGCATCCGGGTTTTCAGAGATGATAAGTGATTTCATTTCATTTCTCAGATTGCGAAATCTGTTCAGAGAGGAGATCACTTCCGCAAAGCCCATAACGGAGTAATCTTCGAGATTGAATAATACATCTACACCGGCATCTGAAAGATTACTGCCTCCCAGTCCTGAAGCTTCAACCGGAACTAATGCTGAAAGCTTCCTGAAAAGCTCTCCAGCACGAATATCACCGGATGGGTCACCGGCTGAGATAACAAGATTCATACTCCAGTCAGATCCTTCAAAATTTCTTCTGTCGCTATCTGTATCTTGTTCGAGATTATCTTTGCAGATCGGAGAGCGATAAGACCGTCTTTCCCCGAAACAGTCGGAGAACAGCCTGTATTACATGCTTTCAGAAAATCATTGAGTTCAGCGGTAAGAGCATCACCTTCCTCAACAACTATTGAAAGAGGTTCGATATTCCCGGATGAGACACGGAAAGCCTCAACTTCTCTTGATGCGAAATCAACGGATACATAACTCTTATGCTGGAAGAACCTCAGTTTTCGTATCTGTTCTCTAGAAATTCGGCTTGCGGTCATATTAGCAACACAGCCATTCTCAAACTGAATTCTTGCGCTGGCAATATCCACATTATTACTGAGAACAGGCACACCTGATGCCTGAACTGAAGTAACCGGAGATCGTACGAACGAAAGAACCAGATCGATGTCGTGAATCATTAGATCCATTACAACCGAGACATCGGTTCCCCTGGGGTTGAAAGGCGCCATTCTGTGCCCTTCTACAAAAAGTGGTGTATCTATAAACTCTGCCGCGGCAAGTATAGCCGGATTAAAGCGCTCCACATGACCAACCGCTAGAATCAGATCCGTTTCTTCTGCCAGCTCTACCATTTCACGTCCTTCTTCAGGATTCGCTGCGATAGGTTTTTCTACAAGAACGTTCAATCCTGTTCTGAGAGCTTTCATAACCACTCCATAATGCCCCGAAGTAGTACATGCGACAACAACTGAATCGCATTCTTCAAGAAGAGAATCAATTCGTCTCATCGGTCGGACATCAATTCTGGAAGCCAGTTCCCTCATGCGTTCAGTGTCCGTATCGAATATAGGAACAGTTCTGCCAGTGATCTCACCGAGTATTCTTGCATGGTGAAAACCCAGATGCCCTGTTCCGATAACACCAGTTATCATTTTATCCTCCAAAAGCGGAAAGAACATCCGCCGCATATTTTACAGACCGCTCAGACAGTGAGAGGTGAGTAACAAATCTTACCGTTGACGGTGACAGCGCAAGGCAGCCGATCTCGAGCGCAGCAAGAGATGCAGCGACAGTCACCGCTTTTCCCTCGGGTGTTGTTGCTATAACGATATTCGTGTCCACTTTCTTCTGTTGAAGTTTGAGTACAGGAGATTTTCTGATTCCCTGTGCCAGTTTTGCCGCATAATGATGAGTTCTTGATAATACCGGAAGGTTATGCTCCAGAGCATAAATACCTGCCGCGGCAAGTATCCCGGCCTGACGCATACCGCCTCCATGCTGCTTCCTGAGGAATCTGACACGTTCTTCATCTTCTGAAGAACAGAGAAGAACAGACCCAACAGGACATCCGAGGCCTTTAGAAAAGCACATTGAGACCATACGAAAACCGGAAACGAGTTTAGTCAGTGATTGCCCTGATGCAGCAATGACGTGCCAGAGTCGCGCCCCATCAAGGTAGGCGGATGCTTTATTCAAAGATGCTATGGACTGGATTTCTTTTATCATCGTCTGTGGCAGTATGAGACCACCCATTACATTATGTGTATTTTCGAGAGTAACCAGCGTTCTCGGAGCAAAATGCTGGTCTTTTTCTCTGTCTAATGCTTTTCTGAGGGCATCCGGTGGAATACAGCCGCTTTCGTTTTCATCTATTCTGTGCATCTGAAGTCCGCCGAGCATTGCATACTGGGCTCCCTCATACAGGTATGCATGGCTTCTTGAACCACATATTACTTCATCTCCGGCAGATGTCAGAGCACGAATCGCCACTCCGTTTGACATCGTACCAGTAGGCATGAAAACCGCTCTGTCAAAACCTGCCATTCCGGCAACAGTGTCTTCCAGATGATTTATGCTTGGATCTTCCCCAAAGACATCATCACCGACCTCAGCTCTGGACATCGCGTTTCTCATGGCGTGTGAAGGAGTACTGACAGTATCACTTCTCAGATCAACTTTTATCCTGGTCAATGTAATAAAACCCCCGGCTAAGGCTTTGAGTATTTTCTCATTGCTTCCGCAAGAATTCGATCCATTATCTCGGATGATGATTTCCCGGAAGCTTCCCAGAGTTTTGAAAACATGCTGATTTCCGTAAAACCCGGAATTGTATTTATCTCATTGAAATAGACCTCATCAGTCGGAGTCAGAAGGAAATCCGCTCTGGCGAAGCCGCTGCATTCAAGTAAAGAGAAGACTTTCTCGGCCGCTGCTCTGATTCGACCTGACATCCTATCGGATAATGGCGCAGGAATAATAAGCTTCGAATCATCACAATCATATTTTGCCGTATAATCATACCACTCCAGACCCGGTATTATCTCACCGGGAACTGAAGATGAAACAGTTCCGGATTCACACAGGAGAGCAACTTCGATTTCCCTTACATTCGCAAGGCCGTTTTCGATCAGGATAAGACTGTCATATTTAAAGGCAAGTTCCAGGGCATCCCGAAGCTGCACAGGAGAATCAACTTTTGATATTCCAACACTTGAACCCATTCTTGCCGGTTTGACAAATAATGGATATTGAAGCAACTCGAGTTCGCTCAGAGAAGGAGGCGAATACTGCGAAAAACTCTTCCAGGGAATAACCGGAATTCCTTCGGATGAAACGAGTCTTTTAGTGGTGACTTTATTCATTGCAAGAGATGATGTCATGACAGAGGCTCCGGTATAGGGCCAGCCGGCAATCTCACATAATCCCTGAATTGAGCCATCTTCTCCCCATGGACCGTGGAGTACAGGAAATACAAGATCAAAATCTATTTCTGTTTCATCAATGAACAGTTTCCATACAGGATGTCCTGCATTGAGTGTAATAGCTGATCTGTCAAGATACCATTGACCATTTTCACTTATCTCAACAGAAATGATTCTGTGTCCTGATTGCTCAAGAATGGAGCTGACGAACGACGCGGACTGCAAGGATATATCCCGCTCTGCTGATCTTCCCCCCGATAAAAGTACTATTTTCATTTTTCACCTCCTGCAGTTTTTTATCCGAAAAGGGGTCTTGACCGATCCTTTCCGGCTTGTAGTTTATCCGGACGGTCGTTGAATGCTAATATACGATTACTTTCCATATCCGGCAGGCTATATTTCATACCCTGGCAGGATTTCGGAGGCATAATGAAAATACTTATAACAGGTGGAGCCGGTTTCATAGCTTCTAATGTAGCGGATTTTCTCATTGAAAAGAAACATGAAGTTCATATACTGGATGATCTATCCACAGGATTTATCGAAAATATTAATCGAGATGCGGTATTCCACGAACTCGATATAAGAAGTAAAGACGCTTTCGATCTCATCTCTCTCGGGGGATTCGATATCCTCTGTCATCACGCAGCTCAGATGGATGTAAGAAGATCTGTCAGGGAACCTGTTTTTGACGCTGATGTTAATATTAAAGGTTCTCTCAATATTCTTGAAGCCTCAAGAACAGGGGGAGTTCGAAGAGTTGTTTACGCCTCCACCGGAGGAGCTGTATACGGAGAACCTCAGCAACTTCCCGTACCGGAAACACATCCGGTTAATCCCATATGTCACTATGGAATCAGCAAGCATACTGTAGAACATTACCTTTTCCTTTACAGATTCCTTTACGGGCTGGATTATGTGATTCTCAGATATCCGAATGTTTACGGTCCCAGACAGAATCCGTACGGAGAAGCAGGTGTAACAGCCATCTTTACTCTTGCATATCTCACAGATAATCCTCCTTCTATCAATGGTGACGGATTACAACTGAGGGATTATGTCCATGTCGCTGATATAGCAAGGGCAAACGAAATGGCTATGGATCTGTCAAGAACCGATATCGCAGGAGAGATTTTTAACATTGGCTGGGGTGTCGGAAGATCTGTTCTTGAGCTTGATCGTATTATTCGTGACTATACAGGAACTGATCTTGAACCCGTATTCGGCCCCCCCCTGCCTGAGGAAATTCTCCAGATTGCCCTGGACAGCACAAGGGCAGGAGACATCCTTGGATGGAAACCTGAAATCCGGTTTGAGGATGGTCTCGATGACCTTGTGAAGTACCACCGAAGGAAATTGACATCGCAATGATGCGTAAATTACCGGTATTCCTTGACAGAGATGGCGTGATTAACAGAGATAGTGCTGATTACATTCGATCATTGCGGGACTGGTTCCCACTCCCTGGCTCTATTGAGGCAATAACGAATCTGAGTAACGCCGGGCATCCGGTCATAGTCGTTACAAATCAGTCAGCGATATCACGGAAGTACTGTCTTGAATCGGATGTAATTGAGATACATAAGCATCTTGTTAAACTTGTAGATAAATCCGGAGGGAGAATTGACGGTCTTTATTACTGCCCTCACCATCCTGATGATGAGTGCGGTTGCAGAAAACCGAAAACCGGTATGCTGGATACTGCGCGAGAAGAACATAATCTTCCCCCCGGAGGCTATCTTGTTGGTGACGCATCCTCTGATATGGAAATGGGAAGAAGAGCAGGTCTGAAGACGATTCTTGTTCTCACAGGCAGGGGTTCAAATCAGCTTGAGCTGATAGAGAAGGAAAATCAACCATTTCCATGGAGAGTGACTGAAGATCTTGCGTCCGCTGCTTTGATTATTCTGGAAGATTCGGGTTAAGTCTTCCCTTTACCCGAATATAAAAACTGAACAGAGAAGTCCTTTCCGTATATCTTCTCAGTAAAAAAACAAAACATCATAAAAGAGACGCTTTCGCATCCCACGAACATGAAATTCCGGGTTTCTTTAGTGTAGCCTGAAAGGATTTTTCAGGATATAGTTGAGTCTTATGTTGACATATACAGTAAAAAGAATAGTCAAGGTATTGCTTTATTTTTAGAATACAGGTAGATTTTATTTGTGAATTCTTTCTTTTAGGAATTATGAGTAGTGTCATAACTCCTTGATACAAGGTATCAGGCGAAGAATTGTTTCATAATCATCTATCAGTTAAGAGTTTAAGGAGAGGAAATGAATGCTAAAGAACAAAATGCTCAAAGTAATGACAATAATAAGGATTCTGAAAAAATAGATAATACTGATAGACCTGCTGAATTTCGACTCGTACTTTGGATGTTATCGTCTTTAACTATCTTATTGCTGTTATTAATTGTTCTGCCATTTATTATAAGAAATGAATCAAACAGCAGTGATTTTATAGAATATTACAAATGGGTACTACCAGCACTTCTGGGTACTTTCGGAGCCTGGATTGGAGCTGGAGCCGCCTATTATTTCGGAAAAGAAAATTTGAAACTCAGTAGCAAATCTACTCAGGATGCCCTTGCACTAGAATTCCAAGGAGATACATCAAAATTTCATGCTGATAATGCCACTATTGAAGATATTAAACCAACTCCACTAGATCCCGTTTTTAAGTTTACTATGGATTCAAAAATTTCAGAAGTAGTAAGGGAACTAAATAAAAATGTGGATTATTGGTTTATTCCAGTTCTGGAAGATAGTAAGATGAAAGATGTTATTCATATTGAGGCTCTCTGGCGATTCTACAAGAATAAGGATGATAATGGGGATAAAAATATCTCCGAATTATTAAAGGATATTGAAAATGTTACTGATAGTACGAAATCTAAGTTAAGTAAACTGCATGGATTCTTTGAAGAATTTACAATGAATGATCATATAAGCGATAGTTTGAAAATGATGATAAAATCCGATAAAATTGTTGGTATTGTATGTGATGATCAAGATAAAGCTACTCATTGTTTTGTCCGAAGAGATTTAAAAACTTTCATGCTCGGCATTCGTACAGATGACGCATAAACAACCCGTTTTCTTTGACAGAGACGGCGTGATTTACAGGAATTGTGCTGATTTTCGTTCGATCATTGAAGGACTGCCTTGAATCGGATGTGGTGACGCATCCTCTGATATGGAAATGGGAAGAAGAGCAGGTCTGAAGACGATTCTTGTTCTCACAGGCAGGGGTTCAAATCAGCTTGAGCTGATAGAGAAGGAAAATCAACCATTTCCATGGAGAGTGACTGAAGATCTTGCGTCCGCTGCTTTGATTATTCTGGAAGATTCATCTGGCTAACTGTTAGTTTACCGGATCATTCGCCTTCAACAATGTCAATTTTCTCAAGGTAATCCTTCAACTGGTTGATTCCCTCTTGTATCTGGTCTTTGTTCTCTTCTCTTCCGGCAATTTCAATGAAAGCTCCTATTTCAGTAATCCTGTCAAAACCATATCCTGCTCCTGAACCTTTCATGCTGTGCCCGCATCTTTCGATATCTCTGTAAGAGTTGTTCTCAAGCAAATCTTTAATCTTACTGATATCCTCTTGTCTGTGTTCAATATATCCTGGAATAAGAGGCATCAGATCAGGATCGGCATATATCTCAATTCTCTCTTTGCTGCTAATCTCCTCCGAACCGGAGGAGAATGAAGTAATATTTTTAATTAAATTCATAAGATCGGCTTTACTGACAGGCTTCGCCAAATGCACATCACATCCAGCATCAAGGCATTTTTTCACCTCTGTATTAATGGAATGAGCGGTGAGAGCTACAATGGGTGTATGCCTGATTCCTTTTTCATTTTCGATCTCCCTGATTTTCCTGGTTGCCTGATACCCGTCCATAACGGGCATTTGCATATCCATTAAGATAATATCCCATTTTTCTGTTGGAAACAGTTCAACGGCAATACTTCCATTTATTGCTTCCACAATTGAGCATGATTCCTTTCTGAGGAAAGCATTGATAAGGTATCTGTTGTCAGGGGAATCGTCCACAAGCAGTATCGAAAGCGAGCCAAGTTTTTTTGTATCCATTTCAGTATTATCCTGATCCTGGATTTCAGTGGTTTCCCCCTCGTCTTTCCCCGGAATATCAAACTCCGCTGTAAAGCTGAATGTAGTGCCCTCTCCTGCTCTGCTTTGAACAGATATATCACCATGCATCAAATGCACGAGTTTCCTCGATATTGCGAGACCCAGTCCCGTTCCACCGAATTTCCTTGTTACTGAAGCATCTGCCTGAGTGAAAGTGTTAAAGATACTTTCAAGTTTTGCGGATGGTATTCCTATACCTGTATCCGATATTGAGAATTTGAGCGTGGAATTATTCTCAGAAGTTTTCATATTCTCAATATTCACTCTGATGCTTCCTGTCTCAGTGAATTTTATCGAATTTCCAATCAGGTTAACCAGTATCTGCCTGAGCCTGTTCGGATCACCGATCAGTGAATCAGGAACCCCCGATTCTATTTGATAAGTCATTTCAAGGTTCTTCTTGCTGCTCCGTACGGACAGTGTATCACATATTCTCGAAAGAAGAACGTTCAGATTAAAGGATATCTTCTCGATAGTGATCTTACCGGCTTCGATCCTGGAGATGTCCAGTATGTCATTGATTAACACAAGGAGATTCTCGCCTGATGAATGCATCATATCAACCAGCTTTATCTGCTCCTCTTTAAGATCTGTTTCAGACAGAAGGTCAGTTGCTCCGATTATTGTATTCAGCGGGGTCCGGATTTCATGACTCATATTAGCAAGAAATTCCGATTTTGTTCTTGAAGCGTTTTCAGCTGCTTCACTTGCTTCAACAATATCGATCTCAGCTCGTCTTCTTTCGGTGATGTCTCTTATTATCCCGATCGAATACCATTTGTCATTCATTCTTGCTGCTGAGATCGAGAGTTCAACCGGAAATTTTGATCCGCTCTTTCTTTTTGCTTCTATTGAAAGTGTACGTCCGATCACGAGCCCTTCTCCTGTAGTCTTGAAAGACTCGAATCCATGCTTGAATGATGACAGGTATTGTTCTGGAGCAATCATCTCATGAAGATCTGCATTAAGCATCTCATCCTTTGTATAACCGAACATCATTGTGGCGGCTCTGTTCACAAACGAAATCAGGCCTTTTTCATTCATCATTATGATGGCATCCTGTGTGGATTGAGTAATGGCTCTGAATTTTTCCTCACTGTATCTGTACGATTCAACCGCTCTGGAGAATTCTGTGTTTTCCTGGAGAACAGTCAGAATATTGAGAGGATTACAATCTTCGTCATTAATGACTACAGAATTCATAATTGCTATTACAATTGATCCGTCTTTCGATTTCAGATTAATCCTGTATTCCTCGATCCTGCCTTTTGACTGCAGTTCCTTAAGCAGAAATTTTTGTTTATCCGGGTTTGAGAAAAGCAGAGAGACCGGTTTCAGGATTATCTCTTCTCTTGTAAATCCTGTTATCCTGGACACAGAATCAGAGATGTCAATTAAATTCCCGTTCATATCGGTCTGGTAAAATATGATGTTCCGTAAACCGCTGATTATACTAATGTAGTCTTCAGCCATTTGATTTCTCTTCTTTAAAGTTCTGCTTTTTCTGGAAATCTCTACAAAGGTGTGAATTAATCCTCGATGCTCTTTTATTCTGCACTCGGCAGTTGAAATGACAACCGGGATGATTCTGTCCTGATCCCCTCTTAGATACCCATCAACAGCAATTGCTGATGGTTCAAGAGCTTTATTGTTCAGGGTTTTCAGGAATGTGTCACATCGCTTTCCGATAATCGCCGTTTCGGGTACTCCGATCATCTCAGATGCCCTATTGTTGATTTCAACAATTCCACCACTGCCGAAATCAATGATGAATACACCTGCTCCCTGAGAATTAAAGAAGCTCTGACTGGAATCAACCGCAGTTCTTCCTGGATAATCCGGTGTATTAATTTTAGCACCTCTCAACAACAGTAAAAACAACATGCATGAGAAACATAGCAGGTTTCAATTCAGCGAACTGATATCCTCTGCATTAATGGATATATATAAAAATTCGAGTGAATGCACATCAAGCCCAATGATTTCTATGAAGTACTCTCCCTGGACATATTCAATATATATACCGCTTCTATATATTGGATTTGCCATATTCCTATTTTATTCGTAGTATTACTTGTGATATGGTAAATATTGAACTGATAGGGGAATTATGCCTGCAATACTCATTGTAGATGACGACTCAATGGTCAGAAAAATGCTGGTGAAATTTTTTCAGAAAGAGGGATACGGTACTCTTGAAGCATCTGACGGCAAATCAGCTTTAAAAATATATCGTGATGAGATCATTGATGTTGTTATAACAGATATTGTAATGCCTGATATGGAAGGTATCGAGACTATCAGAGAATTACGGAAAATCAATCCGGATGTTAAGATAATCGCGTTCTCAGGTGGAGGTTCGCTTGCACCGGACGGCTACCTGAAAATCGCTGCTTCAATGGGTGCAAGATACACATTCCAGAAACCATTTGATATAAACGAACTGAAAGATGCAGTTCAAATACTCCTTGATTCCTGAAATCAGCTCATAACATACGCCTGGATAAGATCTATTGTTGCTTCAAGAGCTTTTTCGTGTGTTCTTTCGTTTGCGTGTGAAGCGTCTACTCCCGGGCCAATCAATCCATGTTTTACATCAAGTCCTGACTTAAGTGCAGCCGCCGCGTCTGATCCGTAATGCGGAAAAGTATCAACGGTGAAAGGGATTGAGTTCGCTTCTGCAAGTCTTATCAAACGTTTAGTTATCTGGTAATTGAAAGGTCCGGTGCTGTCAGCGGCGCAAATAGTGACACTATTCTCTGAAGATTCCCTTTCCGGACCTGCAACACCCATATCAACAGCGATAAATTCATTTGCTTTCTCCGGAAAATAACCTGCCGCGCCATGTCCGACTTCCTCATATGATGTAATGAGAAAATGCAGAGTCCGCATAGGTGTGATCTCTTCTCTGACCATCCTCTCAGCTACTTCGATGAGTATTGCCACCCCGGCCTTGTCATCGAGATGCCTTGATTTGATAAATCCCGATTCCGTTCGAACAGGACGAGGATCAAAATGTATGTAATTTCCAACGGACAGCCCAAGCTCCAGTATTTCCTTTTTCGATGATACTTCTTCATCAAGCCTTATATACATCTCCTCTTCACTTCGCTTTTCTGAAGCCTTTTCCAGACCATGAATATGGACGGAAGTATTGTCATACAGAACCGTTCCATCGAATAGCTTTCCGTCCCAAGTTTCAATTTTACAGTACTCACCCTCAATACTTGACATTGTATAGGAACCGATTGTCCTGAGACTTATCCTGCCGTTATCATCTATTCCTCTGACCATCCCTCCCAGTGTATCAAGATGCGCAGAGAGGATTATACCTTCTGGTGTTGAACCATTAAGTGTCGCTATAACGCTGCCTTTAGCAGTTGAGTGAATTGTCAGATTCAGTTTCCCTAATCTTTCTCGAACAATATCCATCGCAGCCTCGGTATGCCCGGAAACACTTCGTGTTTTCAGTAATTCCATCAGTGTATCTGTTACATCAGCATCTAATTTCATTCTGTTCCTTTCAGATTTCGACATAAAGGGTTTGAACATTTGGAAATTATAATCATATTCCAGGAATGAGAAAGAAGCGTACAAAACGGATTTTGAAAGTTCTCAGCCTTATTCTGCCCTTTGCGCTGCCTGCTGGAGTATTCGTATTCTGGCTCTCGGATCAGTGCCAGGGACAGGATGGTGACCCGCTTCATATAGTTGCATCCATGGATCCCGATGGAGGACGGACAACGACATTCTCCACAATACTGCCTGATGGAAATGAAGCTGTATGGGAGTGTTCGGATGGAACCTTCATTGAGACCGGAAACATTACAGCAGCGGGCAGAACCGTTACATGGCAACCGCGTCCGGGGCTTGAGGATTCCGTTCAGATTGTTATCACAACTCCAGCCATATCGGATACTGTCAGATTTCTTCCGGTAATCCCGGATATAATTCCATCTCTTACCGTATCCGCTGCATATCATCTTGCCATTCTTGAGCGAGCCAGAAGCATCCAGATGGCTCCAGGCATTTACAGGGCTATTTCTAAACCTGATGCCCTTCGCGAGTACGACGGGCTTGTTGTTCTGATTGTTAAAACACAGCAGGAGACCCGCAAGGCTTTTTGTATGTTTCCAGGTGACACTACCGAAATATTTCTCCCGCTGGGCGGAACCATACAGGCCGCAGGCCTTGATGAAATGGAAAATGCTATGGATAACTCGGGTAATGTTCAGATAATATTTGAAACCTTATCTGAATCTTCGGAAGAACCCCCTTCTTCTGGAGAACAGCAATAGCATAATAATACCTGCAAACCAGATAACCAGCATCCATTCTTTGAATTCAAATCTTCTGAATTCAAGCAAATACAGAAGTTTCAACCAGATATACACAGTCCATTCAGCCAGAATAGATGCTCCTGATGCTATGAATCCCCATGAGAGAGAGATAACGCCCAGAGCCATAAGTGTCAGCATGAAAGGCAGTGATATCACCGTTGCAATCGGTGCTACAGGACTTACAGCCCCGAATGTGCATGATATCAGCGGAGCAAGAGACAGTGTTACAACTACTCCTGCGTAAAAGACTGAAAGTATTTTTTTCCAGATATTCCCTCTGAAATTTCTTCCAAAGATAATCAGGCTGAGGACAGCGCTGAACGACATTTGAGCTCCAATATCATTCAGAACTGCGCCTGAGGAGAGTATGATCAGAACTATTACAGCAAAGGCCCATATAAAGAGAATATCAGGTGTTTTCCCAACCGCCTGCCATGCTATCAGAATGAACATTCCCATTATTCCGGCTCTAACAGTTGAGGCTCTCGCACCTGCGATAAAGACATAGCTGCACATAAGAAGGATAGTTATGAAAACGGACAACCATGTTTTCCCGAATATTCGTCTTGCGATAATGAGGATAATCGCGCATATGATTCCAACATGCAGACCGGATACAGCAAGAAGATGTGAAGTCCCCGTTATCTCAAAAATATTTCGCGTATGGGTGGGAATTGTTCCCCGTTCTCCAGCGAGAAGCGCGGAAACAAGTGAACTTGTCTGCCGTGAATGCAGTTTTTCTCTCCACCTGCGGCAGATTACTCTTCTTATCCTGTTCTGCAGAGAATTCGACTGGATTGTACTGAATGACCAGGTCTCAAGGAAATTACCCCGCATAGATCCGAGAACAAGCACATAATCCCCTCTTCTGACTGTTTGAGCCAGTTCTTTGTCAGATGACCACACCTGCCTGCCGGATTCAGTTAAAAGAAGAGCTCCCCGTGTTGTGGATGTTTCTACATTGCAGCTCCAGACTCCTACCCGTGCTGATTCAGTGCTCTCTTCATCATGTTTACTCAAATGGTCATTATTCCAGTATAATCCGACAAGCAGTGATGAAGCACATAACAACAGCATCCCATATTTTCTATAACCTGCAATTGCCGCGATTAATCCGATAACTGCAGGTATCATCCATAATTGATGCTCAACTCTAAAAGGAAGATAGTAACCCAGGAGGAACAGAGAAGTGATCGAAAAGAGCAATTTTCCTAATATCATGATACCTCAAGTTTACTCAGAATCTCTTCACAGTTCAAGGGGAATGCCCATTTTTATCCTGGATAATTTCAGAAGCGCTTTCAATGTAGGTTCAGTTTTCAGATCTGTCGAGGCAATATCACCTGCTGCTGTTTTTCTGACAGGCACATGCTGCAGACCGGGAAACAGGAAACTCAGTCATACCTCGAGGGGAACCTTTGCTTCAATTCCCTGGAGATATTTCAAAGATATTGAAGAAGCTGCAAATTGGGTAAAGGGAACCGGCCGTATGCTTATAGCGGTTGAAAATACACCCGACGCGATGCCTTTCTGGGAAGCTGAATTCGATCTTTCCTCAGCATTTCTGTTTGGAAATGAAGCAGACGGAGTGAATCAGAATGTTGCGAATATCGCGGATTTGCGAATATATTATCCCCAGTCGGGAACCAGAAAATGCATAAATGTCTCAAGTACTGCTGCTATTATTGCGTCTGAAATTCAGAGAAGGAGAACTGATGTCAGTTCCTAAGTACATTAAATACGCGCTTCTGATACTGTTGATCGTGTCAGTTGTGCTTGCGGGAAAATGGATATATCAGGTTGATCCTGTCATCTGCAACGGCTGCGGTATATGTATCAGCTGGTGCGAAGAAGGCGCACTCTCCATGTATGGCGGCAATGCCGTCATAGATCCTGAACTCTGTAACGGTTGCGGTGTCTGTGCAAATCATTGTCCCAGAGGTGCTATTTACATAGTATGGTATGAAGGAATCGAAGAATCGGAATCATCCCTTTCACCGATGTATGGCCCAAATCCGACACAAGGCGCCTTCTACATTGAAAGTGCTCAACCGGGAGAAGATATTTGCGTGCTGGATCTGTCAGGAAGATTAGTTGCCACAACCGTAACTGACCCCAACGGTTACGCTATTCTTAACCTTTCAGGAAACCCCTCGGGCAATTACTGCGTAATGCTTGGCGAAAATATCCTGGGCGAAATAACACTCATCAAATAATCCCGGTGCCACCCACCAATAAAACGACAAGCAAAGCTTCCCGAATGATAACCCGTCGGAGAGCTTATTCAATAATCAGCTATTCTTATTTCAAGGAATAACTCGTCATGCCCCGTTGACATCGATTAAGTAAATCAATGATTATTGACAATAATAGGAGGTTTCCCATGAATAGAAGTATTCTTCTTTTAGTAATCTCAGGTTTCTTCATTAATACATATGCCGACTCCGCAACCCAGACCGACTGGTCGGGCGGTCCATATATGTATGGATACGGACCTGTTATCGATTGGAGTAACACCTTCGATTTCTACACCGATATTTACTGGGAAAGCTTTCCAGGCTCTTTATCGCTCCAGAATGTTATTGATCATACCGTTGACGGGGATAATGTAAGCTCACTCTTCTCAGAAGATATTGACGGTGACGGTGACATGGACATACTCGGTACTGAAACAAGTGAATACGAAGCCAAATGGTGGGAGAATGTCGACGGCTCTGGAACATCCTGGACTGAACATACCCTCTGCGAGGAAACCGTAGATGCAACTTCCATATACTCAGAGGATATAGATGATGACGGTGATATGGACATCCTTACTGTATCTTATCTTTCCTATGAAATCATCTGGTGGGAAAACATCGACGGTTTTGGAACATACTGGACGAAACATACCGTTGGAGACTTCCTTTATCCCATTTCAGTCTACTCTGATGATATCGACAGTGACGGTGATATGGACGTACTCAGCGCTTCTCAAACTGCAAACGAAATAGCCTGGTGGGAAAACACAGACGGATCGGGCACAAACTGGACAAAGCATAACATAGACTTCATAGTCGGTGGCCCTAATTCCGCCTACTCGGAGGATATAGACGGTGACGGTGATATGGACGTAATCGGAGCCGCTTTTGAAGCTGACGATATCATCTGGTGGGAGAATATCAACGGCTCGGGTACATCCTGGAACGAAATTACTATAGATGGAAATTTCGATGGTGCCATTTCCGCCTACTCGGAGGACATAGACGGTGACGGTGATATGGACGTACTCGGCACTGCCATTATTGATGACGACATCACGTGGTGGGAGAATATCAACGGGTCGGGTACATCCTGGAACGTGCATACCATTGATGAAGATTTCGACGGAGCCTATTCGGTCTACTCAGAAGATATGGACGATGACGGCGACATGGACGTACTAGGCGCTGCCGGAGTGGCTGATGACATAACCTGGTGGGAGAATATAGACGGCTCGGGTACTGTCTGGACCGAGCATACCGTTGATGAATATTTCAACGGAGCTCGTTACGCCTACCCTGTGGACATAGACGGCGACGGTGAAATGGACATACTCGGTGGAGGTAGTTTTCCTTCGGACATCACCTGGTGGGATCTTAACGGGTATTCCTCTGAGGGTTCACTCGAATCCACTGTTCTTGATGAAGGGGGATACATTCCTGAATGGGTGTATCTGGATTGGAGCTCACAGACACCCCTGGGAACCTCTGTTTTATTCCAGGTCAGAGCATCGGACGATCACACAAATATGGGTGCCTGGTCTGACACACTTACAACTCCTTGTAGTCTTGATGGTATCTTGAACGTTGGTGACACATACGTTCAGTACAGGGCAATACTCGAGACATCCAATCCATATAACACTCCCATACTTAACGACGTCACCATTACCTGGAATCGTCTCGGCATCGGAGATACTTCTGAACCGACTCCTCAGGGAACTGAGCTTTTTCACATAGCACCTAATCCAACAGCAGGTTCACCGATCATCAGGTTCGGGCTTACCGAATCTGCTTATGTCTCAATCTCTATCTTCGACCTGCCAGGTCGACTTGTAAGCGAGATTCATGGAGATGAGTATTCATCAGGATATCACGATGTTCTTCTTGGGGATTTATCTCCTGGTATCTACTTCTGCCGCATGACCTCTGGAGACTTCGCGGCAACACAGCGCTTCGTGGTTATAAAGTAGCTTCCAGAGTTCGAACAGTGCCACCCACTGTTAAAAGTGACATGTAGTACTTCTCACTATTAAAATCAGTGGCGGCTTCGAGCCAGTTTCTGCCTTTACCCGTTTCAACAAGCAGAGGTAATATCAGTGAACTTCTAATCCGCAGGCTTCAAGTTCGAATCCTGTTTGGGGTACCAAGTAGAACAACCACTACAGAGCAGTAGAACTCCTTCTAAATAGAGTTCGGAAAGTATCTTCATAGAGTACGCTAGATGTGTAATGAAAAAATGCACTTGGGTCTGATTTCTAATAATATTCTAGTTTCTATAACAATCTTTTCTGTTTTACCTTCGATTGTAACAGAAAGAGTAGCATAAGCAATATCCTTGCGGATGCACAAAATATAACTATAATATTAGAGAGCTATTGAAAAGTAACAAAAATATAGAATGTGTAACTATTTTGTGAGTGAATGAGGTTCTTGAAATGAAAACAGAGAGAGCTGCAGGATACGACTTCCTTATCAAGAGACATCAACTGCGAGTAATGCCGCACTGGCACACTTCAGCAATCAGTTCTGTGGGAACATCCAAAACTACAATTGTAAAGGATGGGCAGGAGAAAACAATCTTTCCCTCTGTTCGGTGGCCTGGGGATACTATCGGGGATCATCTTGAGTTTGCGCTGAAGTATGACGGTATCAATCTGGGAATACTATCTGCCTTGTTTGCCGTTGTGAGTGCGTACGAGATCGCATTATGGATTGAGTCAAAACCAACGGGGAAATACACTCGTAAAATCTGGTTTCTATATGAATTCCTTACAGGTCAGACTTTACCTGTAAATGACGTTTCTCAAGGGAACTATATCAAACTTCTTGAGTCCGAGAAACACTATGTAGCTAAACCGGGAATAAAAATGAAGCGACAGCGTGTGGTGAACAATCTGCTGGGTAACAGGGAGTTCTGCCCAGTTGTCAGAAAAACAGCTAAACTTATATCTATGGAGGGTATTAATATTCATCAACAGTGTGATGAACTTATCAAGTCCTATCCTCCTGAACTCATCAAGCGTGCACTTAGTTACCTATATAGTAAGGAAACAAAATCCTCTTTTGAGATCGAGCATCTGAAGCCAAGCGCATCCAGAACAGAGAGGTTTATTTCATCCCTTGAATTGGCGACAAAGAGGGACTTCTGCAACAAAGAAGATTTGATCGGATTACAGAACAGAATTGTTGATGAGCGGTTCAGGGATTCGGATTTCAGAAAGAATCAGAACTACATCGGAGAAATGATATCCTTCAGGGATCAGAGAATTCATTATGTCTGCCCAAAGCCTGAGGATGTTGAATCCCTAATGAAGGGCTTGATAGGCACACATTCGAGTATGCTGGAAAATGCAGTCTCGCTACCTCCAGTTATACACGCCGCTATAGTAGCTTTTGGGTTTGTATGTATACATCCTTTTGAGGATGGGAATGGCAGAATCCATCGGTTTCTTATACACAATATCCTATTTCTTAAGAATGCAGTTCCAGAGGGATTGATGTTTCCGATCTCAGCAGCGATGTTGAAAAAGCCTGAATTGTATGATTATTCTCTTGATGTTTTTTCTCGACCTCTGCTTTCCCTGCTGAAATTCGATCTGGATGAACTGGGAGAAATGACAGTAAAGGGAAATACAGGAAACTTCTACAGATACTTAGATTTGACTGTACAAGCTGAAACACTCTTTGAATTCATCAAATTTACGGTAGATCACGAGCTTGTTATTGAATTGGATTTTCTCGTCGACTACGATAGAGCAAGAAAGGCTATACAGGAAGTGATTGATATGCCTGCCCAGAAGCTTGATCTACTTATCAAGCTTTGCCTGAATAACAATGGAAGATTATCTGCAGGTAAGCATAAATCTCACTTCAATTTTCTCAAGAAGAGTGAGATTGAGGCAATCGAGAATATTGTGCAAAAGGAGTTGTCAAGCAGACGATTACTAGTGAAGTAGCTTTCATTCATTCTGGATATTTTGAACCTCTCCGCTTACACTTAGCTCAGTTCGAAAAGTGTCCACTACGGTGTACCAACGAAAAAGGCATTGAGGAAACAAAAGCGGAACCTGTTATTCATCGCTGGAAAAACTTTGACTTTGATGTGTAGAATACGCATAGGTTTTTATGAATCGTTCTACAAGTGTTAAATAATACAAATTTTTAGGTTGAATAAAACAGGATCAGCAAATCAGTTCTTCGAGTCTCTATGACTATTGTGCTCTAATGTTAATCCGTCTACTCCAGTACCACGAATGATCGAGAGATTGTGAATTCTCCCGTGGTTATTCTAGCATAGTAAATACCCGGTCGCATATTGCCGGGATACATATGATTTCTGCCTGATGAATAGTAGTTCACCTCCTGGTATATCATACGGCCAGTCACATCGAACACCAAGATTTTGACGATGGAAGAGTCGAGCAGTTCAAAGGTAATGACAGGGGAACGGAAACACGGGTTCGGACAAACGCTTAGTAGGAATGGATCAGTAGACTGATCACCGGACGGTTGCCGGTCTATGCCGGTTCCCGGATTGCTCCAGTAGATGGCTCCAGGTCCACCGTAGGTACCCATGTCATTCCTGAGACCACCCAGTGAGGGCCAGAGGGCATAACCTGGATTATCAGGGTCCTCCGAATCGTTGAAGGTAGGGTCAGTGTCACCGGCGTCAACGCAGGGCGAACTCGGACTAAGGTAATAATCTGGGGGACCGGAAAAGTAACACGGGTCTTCGTCAATGTTACCCGTGCCCGGCCAGCCGCCTTCCACGTCACTGTACTGTATAATGGGGCTATCGTATATATCGTTTGCCCAGATTATACTGCTGGATATATTCAGCTGAGCTCCTCCCATAGCCGCAAGAGCTGTCATGTAGCCCGAATCCTCGTAATTGTAGTTATGATGAAATGTACAATTACGGACAGTCACTTCAGCACCGCCATCAGCACACAGGGCGTTTCCACGACAGTACCAGAAGCTTCCAAAAAGACCATGGAGGAAGCCATTGTTGAAAAAGAGGTTGTTCTCGAGTATTGTACTGCCGTTGGTGTAAACGCACAGGCCTAACATATAGACACCGTATGTTACAGCAGTGTTGTCATTGAAAATATTATTGCGCAGCTCTGCACAGTTCGAACTCCCCTGATTTCCTATGTAAACGCACATGCCCAGGAACTTGCTGCTCCACATATCGCCCGCCCGGGGTGAATCCGGATACGAGTCCCAGTAAAAGTAATTATTGGTAAAGATGTTGCCCTGGATAAGCGCGCTGGATTCGTTCAGGGAAACTATCATGCCTCTCTTCAACTGATTCATCGCGCCACTAATGTCCCAGTAATAATCCTTGAATACATTCTCCAGAATCGACGGGCTGGCACCATTTATTACAAGGGCATATGTGTCCATGTCGACGAAGGTGCTGATCTGAAATCCTTTCAGGACAGCTTCCCTGCCTTCATTACTTACTATATATATCGAAGTGTTTATCACAGTTGAATCCGGGCCGGCGGTACTCTCAATATGAATGTTCTTCCCCTGGTAGTTAAATCCCGAATATTCTCCTGGAAGGACCAGGATAGAATCACCATCCACCGATTCTTCTATGGCCTGCTGGATAGTTGGGTAATCATCTGGAACAAAATAGATTGTTGAATGGATAACTGTTGTCAGAATAAATAGAAGATAAAACATTATATCAAACCTCCAACTAAGCATAATTGTTTTACGCTGTTGGTGCCAATTGGGACGCCGCTGGAATAGTGAAGATCAAGGTAGAAATTATGAGAAGAACGTTCATGAATACCACCTTTCCTATTTAACAATATGATATTGCATGGATAATTCAAGGAGGAATTGTTTCCTAGATTTAAATAGAATTTCAGGATCATGTGGTCATATAGATAACCGAGTTCGAGATTTGTCCACCACGGGGTGCCAAAACAGTGCCACCCACTAATAAAAGTGACAAACGAAGCTTACTCGAAAGAATTCCAATTCCGGAGCCATAAGCATTGGTTCGAATCCCGTCAGGGGTACCACGTCGGGACGGAGGTGCTTCCTCCGTCCCCAAGCCTGTATTATTGACACCATTGATGATCATTGATATCATCAAATCGTACACATCATTATTGAAGAATTCGTACTCATTAATTCACTGTAGTGCCAGTGAATGAAAGACTGTTGATGATTGAAACTATCCTTGCAGCAGCAATTTTAATTTCCGCCACTAATCTTACAATCACAGAGCCAGTGGATGGTGAAACCTACAATGGGGACTGGCTTACCGTCAGGGCTATTGTAGAGAACGAAAACGAGAAAGCAGACTCGGTCCACTACTCACTCAACGGACAGCCTGTTGTACTGATACCCAGGCTCAACACAGACTGGTACACCTACATGGCTAATGATCTACACACTGGTTTTTCAGAGTCACCAGCCCCGACGGACAACACAATACTCTGGACTGCGCCTGTAACTGGAGATGTCCACGAGTTCCCAACACCGGTGATCGTGGATGGAATTGTGTACTATCCTTCCAACATGGGTACTGATTCCCTGTATGCCCTGGATGCTGCTACTGGCGAACTGATATGGAAATACCACACTGGTATGACTGATGATGCTGTTACAGTTAAGGACGGCTACCTGTACACTGCCAGCGACTCACTGTGGTGCCTGGATGCATTGACCGGTGAGAGGATCTGGGCTACCAGTGCTGCTGATCACGGTGGAAGCACACCTGCAGTGGTTGACGGCAATGTGTATGCTGGGCGTAATGAAGACTATAACTATGAGGAATCCTTTGCCTATTGCTTTGATGCAGAAACAGGCGCGGAAACATGGTGTGCTGCACTTTCTGGAGGTATGGCGAGCTGCATGACGGTCTGGAACGATATGTTGTTTATCCCCACATGTTATAACAATAATGAAACCCCTTTGTATGCCTTGGATGCCAATACTGGCTCGATCATGTGGGAGAATACCGATAGTTATCAGGGCTACTGGGACTCATCTCCGGTTGTTGTGGACAGTACGATCTATATAAGTGGAGAGGACGGTAAAACACGGGCAATTGACGCAATAACAGGGATTACTATATGGGAAATAGATATTTCTCCAAGTATGTACATAGCAGCAACTCCTGCATACCATGACGGCAGACTTTATTTCGCGGATCAGGTTGATACCTATCACTGTCTTGATGCATCCAACGGAAGCACAATCTGGTCCGTACCAGGTCATCAACATGGCTCTTCCGGCATTGCTGATGGCATAGTTTTCTATGGAGATATCCTGAATTGGCCGGAGACTGCGAAAGTTAATGCTTTGGATTGTGACACCGGGGAAGAAATATGGTCCTTCGCAACCGGCTCTGATTTTATCTTCTCCAGCCCGGCCATCACAGACGGAGTTGTTTACATTGCCGGCATGGACTGGAACCTGTATGCCTTCGGAACCGGTCTGAAGTACACATACCGGGATGATCTCTTCGCAGAAGTAGGCTCCAACGAACTGATCGTGACAGCCTTCGATGGTAGCGTCGCCTTTGCCGCTGATACCATCAGCTTTACCGTTACAGGTACAGGGATAGGACCAGAGCCCACTATAAGACTTAGACTATGTACAAGCCCGAATCCCTTCTACTCCTCCGCATCCATCTCATTTGAGCTTTCTGAGCCGGGATACACTTCAATTCAAGTATATGACCTTTCCGGCAGGATTATCTGCTCCCTGGTTGAATCTGAGCTTGGAGCCGGACAGCACTCCTGTGTCTGGGATGGCAGGAGCCAGAATGGCGAACACGTTGCTTCCGGGTTGTACATATGCAGGATACAGTCTGGTGAGATCTGTGAGACGACAAGGCTATGCCGTTTGAGATAAGATTCATATGAGGATCGGTACTGCAGTTCGAAAAGCAGTCACCACTGGGTACCAATTAAATAGTGCCTGTCACTTTTTAATTAGTGGCCGGCTTCGAGCCAGTTTCTGCCTTTCCCCGTTTCAACGATCAGAGGAACTTCAAGCAGATACGCGGATTCCATTTCTTTCCTGATAACAGCGGTTATTTCCTCTACCCTGTCTTCCGGAGCAGTAGCCACGAGTTCATCGTGAACCTGAAGAACAAGACCTGCATAAGGAATGTCCTTCAATCTTTCATCCACCCGAAGCATTGCAATTTTTATTATGTCAGCAGCTGACCCCTGTACAATTGTGTTGACTACCATGCGCTCCATTGTATTGCGAGCAGAACCCTTTGCGGATACAAATTCCTTGAAGTTCCTCTTTCTTCCGAGAATAGTTCTTGTTTCGCCTGTTGCTTCAGCATCTGCAATACATTTTTTGAAGAAGAATTCAAGTTCAGGATAAGTGGCAAGATACCTGTTTATTATTCCGGAAGCCTCTCCCCTGCTTATGTTCAATCTGTTACTCAGGCCCCATGGGCTTATACCGTACAGAATTGAGAAATTAACTTCTTTAGCTTTTCTTCTGTGTTCAGGGGAGTCATCTCCAAACAGCGCCAGCGCTGTGGAACTGTGAATGTCCAGATTCTTGCTGTAAGCATCCCTGAGATTTCCAGGACCTGCAAGATGTGCAAGAACACGCAGCTCGATCTGTGAATAATCGGCTGTTATGAAGTAATTCCCTTCTATTCCGGGTATGAAGCATTTTCTGACTTTTCTGCCTTGACTTGTCCTGACAGGAATATTCTGCAGGTTCGGATTGCTGGAACTGAGACGCCCTGTAGCAGTAACTGTCTGACTGAAGCTGGTATGTACAAGCCCATCCCTGTCTGAGATAAAAAGAGGAAGTTTTCCTATATAGGTATTCAGCAATTTAGAGAGTTCTCTATGCTCAATAACTGTTTCAACGAATTCATGTTTACCCCTGAGTTTTTCCAGAACATCTATGCTGGAAGAGTTTGCTCCTTTCCTGGTCTTTTTCACAGGAGGAAGTCCAAGAGTATCAAACAGAACCGCTGATACCTGTGCCGGACTGCTCAGATTCATCGGGTAACCAACTATTTCTGAAGCGTTGTTTTCCAGTATTCTGATTCTTGTTGAGAACTCGTCCCTGAGTTCATTCAGCGATTCCAGATCGATTGCAACGCCGCGCTTTTCCATTCTCGCCAGCACTGTTACCAGAGGCAGCTCCAGTGTGTCATATAATTTGAGCAGTTGCGGATCCTTTTCAAGTTCATCCATGAGTATTCCGGCAAGCTGAAATGCCGTCGCGGAATCACAGCCGCAGTATTCAGCAACTTTTCCTGTATCGACATCGGCAAGTGTTTCAGCATTGCCGAGTACTGTGCTGTAATTCATCATAGGTTTGTTCAACCAGATATACGATAATTCCGATAGTGAATGAGACTGCCTTTCGGGCATAATAAGGTAGTCCGCAATCATGGGATCACTCTTTATCTTCTTTATATCAAGTCCTATGGAATCAAGTATGTGGATGTCGTACTTGCCGTTCTGTGCTGCTATGCTCTTTCCCTCAAGCCTGTTTTTCAGTATCCGGACAATATCTGGAACAGGGAGAGAATCAGGACCAGCCAGAGGAATATAGACAGCGGTATCTTTTGATGAAGCAAAGGATATTCCAACGATATCGGCGTCAAATGGCCGTACTGATGTCGATTCTGTATCCAGTGCTAAAAGAGAGCTATGTGAATTATCAAAATCAAATCTTTCAAGTTCTTCAACCGAATTAATGATGTGTGTTGTACACCAGGAACAGGGATTATTTGAAATCTGCACGCCGAAAAGATCTCCAGCCGGCTGTATATGCAATTTTCTGAGAATACTGTTCATGCCGAGTTTTGTCAGGATCTCGACTGCCACACTTTCATCAGGACGATTCATTGAAAGATCGTCAATTGAAGCGTTTATGTCCTTCGCGGGTTGGAGAGAAATCAGTTTTCGGCTGAGATACACCGATTCTATGCTTTTCTGGAGCTTGTTTCGCACAGATTCCGGTAGTACATCATCGATATTTTCGTATATGTCATCAACACTGCCGAATTGCCTGAGAAGCTTTTGAGCTGATTTCGGACCTATTCCTTTCGCCCCTGGAATATTATCCGAAGAATCACCTGTTAGAGAAAGATAATCAACAACCTTATCGCGAGAGACACCAATTACATTTTCTACATCCTCCCTTTGTATTATGGATATGGGAGTCCCGGATCTACCGGGTCTGAGCATTTTTGCCCCATCTGCGAGAAGTTGAAGTAGATCCTTGTCAGTGGAGAGTATTTCAACGGTATCGCCCCGCTTCAGCGCCTGCGCTGTCAGGGATGCTATGATGTCATCAGCCTCCAGCCCCTCCTCCTCTAATAGTGGAATACCCAGAGCCGGTATCAGCTTACGTGCAAGGTTCGACTGGAGTATAAGCTCCTCAGGCATTGGAGGGCGGTTGGATTTGTATTCAGGATATATTTTCTTTCTGAAACTTGGTGCAGGGTAATCGAATACTGCAACCGTAATATCCGCTGAACGGTTTTCTGTCATATCCAGTATTTCACTGACAAGATGATAAAGACCGCTTGTATTCGTTCCATCCGGTGCCCTGAGAGGATTTCTGTGCATCGCGAAGTGTCCTCTATAGAGAATATTGTAGCAGTCTACAAGCAATACTTTTGACATATCAGTTGTCTCCGCTCTTAAGTAATCGAACGCATGCACTCAAGACTTCCTCCGGAGATATATCATCAAGACAGAGTGGTCTACCATGAGGACATTTACGCTTGAAGCATGGAGAACAGGATCTTTCTGAAGCCATTACCTCTGTATTTCTGCCAAGAGGAGCTGTCCATATCGGCGATGTAGAGCCAAATATCGTAACTGTAGGTGTTCCAACCGCCGCAGAGAGGTGAACTCCTCCGGAATCGTTTCCTATCGCGATTCTCGCGGAAAGGAGATATGAGACCAGAGTTTCAATATCCAGATCTGTTAACGCAGAGGACATCGGTATCTTTGATGCTATCTCGTTGAGTAAACATTCCTCTTCCGGAGTACCGTAAAACACCGATGGCAGTCCTGTTTCTTTATGAAGCATCAACGCAAGTTCAGCAAAACCCGGCCATCTTTTCGCGCTGCCGTATTTTGCTCCTGCGAAGAAAGCAACATGAGATTCATACGCAGGTTCTGTTCTTGGAGCCGGAATATCAGCTTTGAGATGAGCACCCATAGCATCAGATAGTCCGATGTAATCAAGAGAATGATGATGATTACGGTCATCAGGAGGCTTTATGGCATGCGTAAGAAGAAGTCTCCTCATGTCTGTTGAGTAACCTGTTCTCTGAGATATTCCGGATAGATATCCCTGAAGAGCTGTTCTGAAGGAATCCGTCATCAGAAGAAGACTGTCGAATTTCATTCGAGGGAGCCTGTTCTCAACGTGAATATCCCGTGTACCAAAGAATACCGGAAGCAATCCTGAGTTTCCCGGTCGGCTCCAGAAGGTCGTGTCCGGATATTTATTCACCAGCGAAGACAGCGCCGGAAGCGCCATAACAATGTCTCCGAGCCAGTTTGGAATCCTGACAACCAGAGACAAATCTTTCACCAGCCTTTTCTGAGCAGCTGGGACCAGGCTTCAATAAACTCACTCTCATTCGAAACCGTGGAATTATTACTCCATTTGATAAAAGTACCAGATGTATCCAGTGCGACTACAGGTATACCAAGAGCACAGGCGTCACACCATAAATCTTCTGAATCGGTTGCGACCGCTTCCGAATCGGCTATCATCGCTGCTCTTGTTTCTCTTTCCAGGTTTTCGAAATCGATTGATTTGCCTGAAAGTGAAACGGTTCTGAGTGGAATCTCTGCTCTGTGCTTTTCCAGAATTGAGAGCGCTGTTGAAGAGGTGACTATATATGGCAGATGGCGTCCGGATACAGGAGCCGTCAGATTCTCCGCATGTTCCATAACCTGCTGCTGAATAACCGGTTTCCAGGTTGTTTGCGAGTTGATTCCCAGCGCACTGCATATCTGATGAAGTACAGTCGGATAATCTGTGGATTCAGTTCTTATTCTAAGATTGATATAGGGTGAATCAGTTTCCAGCGGCGCAATCCTGATACCGGCTCCTGAACTCATCAGAAGTTTTCCCGTGTTATTATCAATTGTCGTGTAGGGATAGAAAAATAAAATATCATCTTCGAGATTCTCATCATCAAGAAGACTAGGGATACTCGGATGCTTTTCATAGAAGTAGATCTGTGGTTTCCACTGAAGCATGTTCAAGAGTTCGCCATCGTCCAGATTGCAGATTATTGAAGTATTGGTTTTCGGATAAGCATTCTGAAGCATATCTGTCAGGTACATGGCCGGCCATATATCTGAAGTGGCAGGTCCGCTGTAAATCACTATCCGGGATGGGTGCAGAATGCTTTTCGGGAAATGAATCACATTCCTTTTATTATAGCTCCCTGGGAACGATTTCTTCAGAATACGCCTGAAGATACTTGACAAATCACTCATTCCAGATCCTCCAGTAACATTCCGGCAAATGTTCTTGCAGTTGCGGTATAGGTTTCTCCAGTGAATACGGATTGCAGAACGGTCATAGCGGGTCCGAATCGATTCTGTTCATAATGAATGAGTCCCAGAGCGATAAGAGGTATCCCCTCTCCGGGAAAATTCTCAGCAAGAAATGAAGCAATCATTTCAGCTTCTGAATAGTCTCCTGTCTGCAACAGGGCAAAACTAAGATCAAGTGCGGAATAATAGCGCTCCCTTGATGTCCTCGCTGATGTCCAGGATTCCCTGTAATACTGTACAGCCAGTTCCGCATTTCCCCTGAACTGTGATGCGAGTCCAGCAGCCCTTGTCTTGAGCCATTGATCAGCATTAAGGGAATCAAGGCGACGGCATGCGAATTCCGAAATACCGCAGCTCCATGCTAATCTGGCGTACCAATATTCAAAGTATCCGGGATCAATAGGATACAGTTCAAGAATCAGAATAAGATTATAAGCATGCCTGTTCTGACCCGAATAAAGAGCCTCCTCAAGAAACCTGCTCAATATCCGCACTTCTCCACTTGAATCGTTTTCTTCCTGATAAGCGGCTCCCGCTTCAACGAAATCGCCATTTATCTCCATGTTGGATCCGGATGCAATCAGAAGAGCCATTGAAAAAACGAATTGAATCAACATTGGTCTACTCCAGAATCCGTGAAAGCAGTCTCTTAAGAAGCCGCACATAACTCAGTAGACCTGCTAAAGCTGAGAGAAGAGCTATTACAGTCAACGGCCAGTGCAGCGACATAAATATATGTTTATCGGGGAAAGCCATTTTGCCAGAGGCAACGATAAGGAGAATATAACTGAAAAGAACCGCCAGACGTTCTCCTGTTGTTATAGTGACAACAGGAACGAGAATGCTCCAGGATATCACTGAAAGAACCAGCAGCATCAGGAGATGATAACCCGCAAGAATGCTGGCGCTTACAGTATCGATAGCTCCAAGAGAAATAGAGAGTGAAAAGAGAGCTATTGAGAGAAATAACTTGTCAGCGATAAAATCCATCACCTTGCCTGGATATGAGGTCTGTTTCAACCTCCTTGCTACCCAGCCGTCGAGATAATCAGATATGCTGCAGACAAGTATTATCCAGAAAAGCAGTTTCATGTTATGAGAATGATAGATAACCAGCAGGATTGCCGGAACACCAAGCAGACGAATCCATGTTATCAAGGCAGGTACAACGGGAAGCCTCTTTGAGATATCACTGGTTATCCGCTGAATTTCATGTTTTATCATAACAGGATATTTCCACTGGTTCCTGGGTTTCAAATCACTGATTATCTGTAACCACCTTCAGCATTTCCTGAATTAAACAGACTGTCAAGCGCATTCATACCTATCCAGTTCTCGTCCCAGGAAAAAGAGGATGAGAAAAAGATATCTGATATAAGCTCAAGATCTGCGGGACTGATAAACGCATCAGGATGAAATTTCCCGTCAGGTGATGTATGCATCCAGCCCTGTGACAGTACAGCAGCAATAGTAGATCCGTGATCATCATTCTGAAGATCAGGTGGAATATCCAGTTCATTTGAGATGGCAGTGTATAGTTGGAATCGACCGTACCATGAAAGAGCAATTCCTAAATCTCTTCTGGTTACAGGAATAATACACCCCCTTCCTTCCATCCAGATTTCTGCTTCAGCAATTCTTCCACTGTTGACAAGAAGACAGATCAGAGGAATAAAAGCTTTTCTATTGCCGTTTTTCAGCTGAGACTTAAGCATTCTCTCGGAATACTGATTCCAGTTCGTACTCTCCTCAGACTGGATATTGAATCCGGATGCATCCAGCCAGAGGTTCCGCTGATCCTGAAATGAAGCAAATGATGTTGAAACAGCAAACAGGACAATTACCAGAATAATACTGGAGCGGGTAACGGGGATTGAACCCGCGACATTCAGCTTGGGAAGCTGACACTCTACCAACTGAGTTATACCCGCTCTGAAACGACGAAGTGAATAGATATTCAAATTACCTCCGTTATTCTTACGCTTAAAGATTCAGAAGAACCGCGGAATAGACAGGTCTTGCCTCACCTTCAAGCCACCAGCCGTCTCCGCTCTTTCCAACTGTGAGAATCCGTCCACTCTTCACCTGAACCTGAACAGGTGTTTTCTGATTATAAAGCAGATTCATGCAAATAGCTGAAGCGACAGCTCCTGTTCCACATGCGAGGGTTTCTCCTTCTACACCCCTCTCCCAGGTCCTTATCATGATTCTTGAGTCACCTAGAATGGAAACATAATTTACATTAGCTCCGGCAGCACCGAATATCTCATTCCTTCTAAGTAAAGGCGCCTGTTCATTAAAACCATCGAAATTATCTTTATCTGTGAACACCACAACCTGCGGAACACCGGTGTCCAGGAAGGATATCAATATATTTTTCGCAGACGGAAGTTCAAATGGTTTATTGAGAAAGTGTATATCCGGGTTCGTCATCCAGATTCTTGCAGTGTCTGAACCTGTTATTTCCGCCTTATGAATTCCAGCATCACTTCTGAATGAAAATGCACTGCTGTCCGTGACGATGCCCTGCAGAGCTGCATACACCGCTACACACCTTCCCCCGTTCCCGCACATTCCAGCCGGACTTCCATCGCTGTTGTAGTACTTCATTCTGAATGGATACTCCGTATCGGCTTTCATTTCAATCAGACCGTCTGCTCCTGCAGATAGCCCTCTTTGACATACAGTTCGAATAAAATCAGTACTCAGAATACTATCAAGGGATGAATCCATGTTATTGAACATAATGAAATCATTTCCCGCGCCACTCATCTTCATGAATTCAAGTTTCATGAACGAACCCCGTTCAGAAGCATTTGCATCTCCTTCGCGGCTTCAACATTTCCAGGATCTTCCTCCAGAAGCAAACCATACTCATGTATTGCATCTGAATATCTGGCGCTTGAAGCATAGAATCTTGCCAGAAGCAGTCTTAACTCCGATATTGAACCGCACCAGTACATGAATGTCTCAATATCCTCAGCAAGATAATCAAGGTTGTAATCACCCTGAATATACATTTGAATCAGATCATTTAACATCATATGTGTCACATCCTGCGGTCCTCCACCCGATACTCCAAGTAGAAGAGCAGCTGAAAGCATATCAGGATCATTTCTCTCGAGACCCGTATCGGCAAGATAACCGGACGCCGATCGCGGGTCTGCCAGAAACGCTCTCACACTATCATAATTATCGCAGCAGTGAGAATAGCGCTCCTCAAACAGAAAATCTCTGCGGGAGATATCCTCAATATTTCCCACTCTGAATATCCGAAGAGAGGGACCCTGAAAGACAAGTGAAAACGAATCAAGTGAGGAAGGATTGTAATGCATTTCGAGTGCAACCGCATCCGGGGGAATATCAGTCAATCCAGCCAGATAACACAATCCTGAGTAACTCCTATCAAAGAGGAAATCCGCCTGATAAACTACGAGATCACATTCTTTCTCTTTCATGAAGCTGAGAAGACTGTCTTCAGGCTGGAATATTAATTCAGCAAATCTGATTATTGTATTTCTGTTATCTTCACTTTCGAAGAATGTATGAGTTACAACAGGATGTTCCGCATAGGCTGATATCAGACCCGAAATATGCCAGAAACTGAGAAATGCTTCATTCAGCTCTGATTCTCTGTCAATCCATAATATCATGTCGTCCACTTCAGTATCGTTCAGAAGTGATGCGGTATTTCTGAATTCAAGACCGGTGAATGAGATCGCTTCAGCTATACTTCCAGGGAAAATCGAATGAGTGATAATCAGTACAACAACCGGTATGATCGCCCATGTTTTTTTAAGTGATTCTGTAATGACCGGGATCAGTGCAACAGCGAGCAGGATATGAAGACGGTCAAAGAAAAGGTATCCGGCAAGCGATAATGGTAGAAACCAGAAAAGCAGCGTATTTCTTTTTGTCCTGAAAAATGAACGTATTCCCGGTATTGCCGCTATGACAGGAATCCCGAACAGGAAAAGGAACTGAGCAGGAGATGGCGATGTATAGCCGGAAACCCAGAACAGTCTCGCGTCGGCTGAAAGTAAGGATGGATCTGATGGATGAGCAAAACAGAACCGGAGTTTTGCCATTATTACCGCTCCGACATGTCCCGTTGAACCGGAACCCACCATAGCAGATGTCAGAGCAAGAGCTGAAGCTGTCCAGAACAGCCATTTCTTTCCTGATGAGGGCACTATGAGAAAAAGAGCCATTACGGTGGCGGGACTTATCCATGCGGCGTCGTGCCTCATGTGAGTGAGAAGAACTGCAGCTGAGATCTGCGCAAGTGCAAGCGATATCCGTAGTTTTCGCGGAACCTGCCCCGTATTGCATTCTTTCCATAGAACGTAAAGAAGCAGAAAAAAGGATACTGCCGCAGTAACTTTCCATGCGGCAAGAGCAAGAAACAGAATTACTCCCGGAGCTATATAAGCAGCACATGCTTTCCAATAGTCCAGATTCTTCTTTGAAAGCGCTCTTTCGGTAAGACATCCTAAGATAATTATCAAAGGAAGCGCTATTGTTTCTCTGTAGAATGATTCACCCCTTGCTCTTAGTAGAGCCGGCAGGAGAAAAGCGTAAAGTGAGGAACCCGCAAGTGCATACGGGATAGTATAGTTACATGCACGGAGCCAGAAGTATAATGCAGGGATTGTCAGTAGGGGAAACAGCAGACAGAATAAACGGAGAAAACTATTGAAATCACCACCTGTAATTCTATGAAGCCCTCCGGCTAAATATTCCTCGAAAATGGAGTTCTCTGATGTTGACATTCCTTCAGGATGCATAACAAGCGTATCTTTAGCAGGTATCCCCCGCCCTTCCGAGATCATCATCGCATATCTGTACGATTGTGTAGTCTCACCCTGCATTCTTGAAGGAGGAGGCATTATGCTGTCTGAAAACCAGCTTCTGAAAAGCAGCCCGCCGGTGACAGCAAGTACAATTACTGACGCAGGAATCAAATATTTTCTAATTGACATTTCTCAGCTGTATTTCATTGAGTATTCTGAAAACATCTGATAATATCTGCTGGCTGAATAAAGATTGCTCAGGTTCAGGAGAGCTGATCCACATGATGTCTGGCTATAACAGCAGACATGAGTTTTAGCGTTTCTACCGGTCCTGATCCGCCAATTGCAACTGATTCAACTGTTGCCCAGGTATGTCTGTTCAACTGTTTCTCAAGTTCATCAAGGGGAGCAATAGATGGAAGATCACGTTTATTGAACTGTAATATGGTGGGCAATTGTTCCAGATCCATACCATATGATTCAAGATTACTTTCCAGATCTTCAATACTGTCAAGGTTCGCATCCAGTCGTTCAGTCTGACTGTCAGCTACAAAAACAACACCATCAACTCCGTCGAGTATTACTCGCCTGCTTAGTGAGTAGTAGGCCTGACCTGGAACTGAATATAGATGAAGCCTTATACGATCCTTTCCGATGGTCGCAAAATTGATCGGAAGGAAATCAAAAAAGACTGTTCGTTCCCCGCGTGTGCATAATGTAACCAGACGCCCTCTATGCTCGGGAGTAATAATATCACGGATTCTTCTCAGATTAGTAGTTTTCCCCGATAGTCCCGGTCCATAGTATACGATTTTGTATGCAACTTCATTGACTGATCGATGCATTTTAGAATATCAGCCTTTCCATTTTTAAGTTAGAGTATATAATTACCATCTTCTCTTCGATCAGCAAGGTCTGCAAGAATGGAAGATGCAGTCTTAACGGTAATCCTTACTTTCCCCTGAACGAGATCAGGTGCTCCGAACAATTGCTCATCAAGAAGATAACTCAATACAGGTCTTAATCTTCTGGCTCCAATATCTTCCGTTTCCTCGTTCAGATAATTTGCTGTTTTCGCAACTACTGCGGCTGCTTTTCTATTCAATTGAAGTGATACTCCATCCGCTTCAAGTAGCGCGGTGTACTGACTTAAGAGAGAATTCTCCGGTTCGATCAGAATTCTGAGAAGATCTTCCTCAGAAAGGGGGTCAAGTGTAACCCTCATGGGAAATCGACCCTGCAGCTCAGGAATCAGATCCGAAGGACTGGATCCGTGAAATGCTCCGGCTGCTATGAAAAGTATATGATCTGTCTTAACAGGTCCCCACCTTGTCTGAACAGTGCATCCTTCAACTACGGGAAGAAGATCCCGCTGAACTCCCATTCTTGAGACATCAGGTCCTTTACTCTCATTGAAACCTATAATTTTATCTATCTCATCAATGAAGATGATTCCCTCTTCCTGTGCCAGTTCAAGTCCCTGCTCGATATGACCGCTTCCCTCAAGAAGCCTTCTCATCTCATCCTCCTGCAGTCTAGGACGAGCCTTGGATATCGGTAATTTATTGCGTCTTCTTCTTGTGCCGATCATTTTATTCATGAGGTTCTTGAGGTTCTCACCTGCTGGATTATCAAAACCAGCGCCAGGCATTATAGGGAATATTTCCATATGAGGTGTATTCTCAGCGAGTATCAGTTCAATCTCGGTATCCTCCAGAATACCTTTTTCAAGCATACTCCTGAGTTCGCTGCTCGTTCTTGAACTGTAGCCTGTTTTCTGAAGGCTTTCGATAAGTTTCGCGGTGACATTCTCTTTTACTTCCTCTTCTCGATTCCTTCGGGCATTCTCCGCCGCGATATTCACTCCCTTGCGAACCAGAGATCTTACCATTGATTCTACATCACGTCCGACATAACCTGTTTCAGTGTATTTCGTTGCTTCAACTTTCACGAATGGAGCTCCGGTAAGATCAGCTATTTTTCGTGCTATCTCAGTCTTTCCGATTCCAGTAGGACCCATCATTATCAGATTGCTTGGATATATTTCGGATCTTACGGCTTCGGGAGTATTCCGTCTTCTGAATCGGTTACGAAGTGCAATCGCAACTGCTCTTTTAGCATTTCCCTGACCTATTACATACCGGTCAAGCCATTGAACGGTTTCAGCAGGTGTAAGTATACTGTCCATCAGGAAAGCTCCTCTACCTGTATGTCACCACCGGTGTAGATACAGATTCCTGAAGCAACAGAAATGCTTTCAAGAGCCATTTTGGACGGTCCCATCTGCGTATGCCTGTCAAGCGCTCTGGCCGCTGCCAGTGCGTACGCCTGACCGGAACCTACTGAAACAATGCCATCTTCTGCTTCAACGATTTCACCTGAACCACCAATTATAAGAGCGTGTTCTCTGTCCACAGCAGCAATCAGAGCCTGAAGCTGCCTCAGATACTTATCAGTTCTCCATTCCCTTGCGAGATCTACCGCTGCACGAGGCAGATTGCCTCTTGCCGCTTCAAGTTTTTCCTCAAGTCTCTCAACAAGCGCAAAAGCATCCGCTCCAGTACCGGAGAATCCTACAAGTACAGTTCCCGAATATAATTTCCGAATTTTACGCGCCGTGCTTTTTACAATTGTCTCACCCAGGGTTACCTGACCATCAGCAGCCATGGCTGCTTTCCCGTTACGGACAATTCCTATTACCGTTGTGGCATGAATATCCATTATAAGGAACCCCCTGCAAGAATGTTGACCCATGAATATCGTCCTGAACCACGCCCGGGGTCGGGAATTGACGCGGCATATGAAGCGGGAGACCTGAGAATTTCATCAAGAAGAGCCTCAGATACATTCTCACTTCTTGATAGAGAAGCATACATCATTTCTGGTTGTCCGGCTTTGGCAGCCATCCATGCGACAGCCTCAGGTGACACTCTGTTACTCTCGGTAAGATACCATTCAGACCACTCAATAGACGGAATAACTCCGTCCTCTATTATTCTTTCCGCGAATGCCTGGATTATCGATGCCCGGGCAGGGTCATCCATATGGTTCGCAAGTACAAGACCTGATGATACCGATGACATCAACTGTCCTCTTGAAGCAAGTGCAATCATGCTTTCAATAATATCACCGGGAGAAGTATCTGATATAAGCCGGAATTCAGTGGAGCTGGATATATCTATATATTCGAATATTATGAATAATCCGCTCTCGACCGGATTCAACCTTGAATTCATCGGTGTTGTTTCCGCTATTCTTTCCAGTGTCGCGTGTGCCAGATCAGTCAGCTGCAGGGACAATGTATCGGATTGCAGGGGCAAGTTATCCAGAATACGGTATGCCCCGATGTAGTCGGAAAACATCAGAGACATTTCCACTTTCAGCCAGGCGAAAGGAATGGAACCATCATCCAGCACTTCAAAAAGATTGTCATACTCGATTTTCTGTTGATAACCAAGAGAACCATCAAGACCTGTCGCAAGATTCGAGAGATATTTACCAAAATCAGTAAGATCAGGTCTTCCGAGTCTCTCACCTTCATCGCGAATCTCATTTGAAAGGGCTATCAGTGTATCTCTCGCCGCAGCTGGCCCATATAATCCGTCAATCAGCTTCGCTACGATTACAGCCCTCGTTGGAAGTATCTCAGCCCATTCGTCAGGCAGAGTTATGAAAAGCCTTTCTGCTTCATCAAGAGTCATCTTAACACTGTCAGGTTCTCCAATTGAAAGATAGTGATATGCCAGCTGGTGATAGGCTAATAAATAATTCCGAAGCAACTGCACTGTCTGATCACATTTATAAACGCCAGTATCATATACTCCCGTGAACTGATAGTCATTCATCAGCTGCCATCCTCGATGGGAGTTAACGGCATTGATTACCTGGGATTCAGTCACACGATAGGCGATTCCTTCCATCTCCTGATAATTTTCAAGGAATTGTCTGCTGTCCCTCGCGACTGTGCCTGCGAAATAGATTTCTCTGCCATGTATAGGTTTTCTGCGTATCATCTCAAGCAGTACAAGATCCTGCATTGAAAGTGCCCCCTGATTCGCCGAAGGTTCGGTCGGCATGGCTATGGCCAATCTGTCATCCGTAATAGCCCACGGCCAAGCCTGATTGAAGGATGATCTCAGTATATCACCATCAACGGGTGAGTACTCGGGCTGCAGTTCAGCATTCACATGAAAGTAGTGAGGACCCCAGATAAATACCGGCCTGAGAGAATCAACAAGACCCTTATTTCTATAATCAAGAAGAAGAGAATCCCGATCTATTAACTGATTAACGTACCAATTCGTGTTCATCAGACTTAAATTACTTACAATGACATCTCGTCTTGTACCCAGGACTCCCTGAGCAAACCAGAGCGGGAATGTATCATTATCCCCGTTTGTTATAAGAACAGCGTTTTCAGGACAGCTCTCAAGAAGGTTGATACCATAATCCCGCGCGAAGAAAGATTCGGACCTGTCGCACCTGTGCATATTAGCTGCCAGAGATGCAACCGGTATCAGTAAAGCAATCCATGCCAGTTTTGATCTTTCCGGAAGGAAATCTTTAAGTATCGATACAAGTCCGATTCCTGAAAATATCGCGAAAAACGCAAATGAAGCTCCGAAGAAATAATCCCGCTCGCGAACTTCCCCAAGAGTTGTACCCTCAGTACCTGTTTTAAAATTCAATATGAAGAAGATGAAAAGAACCGAAGACATCAGGAACAGTAATCCGAGGTACATCAGAAGCTTCGGCCGCTTCATTCCAATAACGAATATTCCATATATTGTTCCGAAGACAAGGATTATCTTCATCAGCATGGATACAGCGAAACCTGCCTTTCCGCCAAGAAGACGAGCCCATCCATGATCAACACGTCCGGACTGCCAGGACAGGTACTTGAGATAAAGCTTCATCTGATCCAGAAATGGCCCTTTTCTTTCAAATATTGATGTGGTTCCGTACTGTTCTCTGCTGAAAGCCTTTGAAAAGTTAGTCCAGTTCGTTGAATCCGTCTCATTGATTTCAGGATTCTGTACAGCCCTGAGAGGCATGTAGAGATGCACGCTGAAAGCCAGAACAACAAGACCCAGCATTGTGAGAATAAACCAGGATTTCTTCCAGATAATGCTTCGTTTCCGAAATGCGTAAATCAGGTACATCATCAGGATTGGAGGACCGGCTATAAGCGGAACGCTTCCATGATTCGCTACTGCGAGGATAAGAAGATATGAGATGAGTAAAAGGTACCTTGCCTCTCCCCAGCCACCGCTGTCCGGTTTGAATTTTTTTCCGTTCTTTTCAGCATACCTGTCAATCCAGCAATCGAACAGCAGGAGTATGATGAAAGTCATAAGAAGAGCAGTTGCATATGTTTCCGTTGCGTTACTGTTTCTCCAGATGGAATAGCTGAATGCAGCGATCAATCCTGAGAGCACCGACATTGGTCTGTACCATATCCTGTCGAAATTCATCCTGTGACCCCAGCGCTGCACCAGCCGCGCGAGTATTCCAATTGCAAAGGCACCGGAGAGCGCACAGAGCAGATTAACTCTTGGAGCTACAGCAGGTATAAAAGAAAACAGAATCGTGCTGAATCTTCCAAGAAGAACAAATAACGGAACACCTGGAGGATGAGGAACTCCTGCTGTCCAGCTGCAGGTCAGGTATTCTCCACTGTCCCAGAAACTGACACTTGGCGCAAGGGTAATCAGATAAACAGCTCCGGCTGCGAGACCCACAAGAATCGCAATGATTCTGTCAGTCCTGATTCTTTTACTATCCTCTGTTATTTTTCTCACTCTTCCCCCCTGGGATGTGCTTTTCTATATGCTTCTTTCAGTCTTTCCCTTGTCAGATGAGTATAAACCTGCGTTGTTGAGAGACTGGCATGCCCAAGCATCTCCTGCACAGCTCTCAGGTCTGCCCCGTTATCGAGCAGGTGGGTTGCGAAGCTGTGACGAAACGTATGTGGTGTTGCTCCTGCCGCCCTCGCAGCACTTCTGACTCCGACTGCAACAATACGGCGGATATCTCTCGGGTCAAGCTTTCTGCCTCGAATGCTGACAAAGAAAGTACCCGGATCGGGATTATAATTACTAATAAGCTCACTTCTTGCTGACAGCCAGGATTCAAGGGAAATGCAGGTTAATCCGGGTACAGGGACAATTCTTTCCCTGTTTCCCTTTCCAACCACCCTGACCTGCTTCTGCTCCAGATCCATATCGCCTGTCTTCAGTGTAACCGTTTCAGAAGCCCGGAGACCAGCTCCGTAAAGTAGTTCGACTATCGCCCTGTTTCGCTTGCCGAGAGCAGTGCTTTCATCGTAGCTGTTTATAATCTGAATTACTTCTGAAATGCTGAGAAATCCGGGAAGTTTTCCTGATACCCTTGGCATGGTAAGCAATTTTGCCGGATTGCCGGATATTCTATCTGTTTCCTGAAGCCAACCACCGAATGTACGGAGAGATGACACCTCTCTTACAAGAGTCTTTGAATCAAGATCACGACCGGCTTCATGACGAAGATAACTTCGAAGATTCAGTGTATTGAAACTTTCAATAATATCGTCTGAGCTGCACCATTTGTAATAGCGGCACATATCGGCTCTATATGCTCTTATCGTATGTTCAGAAAACTTTCTTCCATGGAGAAGATCCTGACAGAACTGCTCTATCAATTCGATATTCTCTTTTTGCAGTTGGGACACCAGATACCTTTCTTTCTCTCTTCCAGTATTGGGAAGCCACACCTCGGACAGATCCTATTAAGAGGTTTGTTCCATATCGCATACTTGCATTCAGGATATCTGCTGCACGAGAAAAATACTCTCCCTGTTCGGGACCTTTTTTCAACCAGTTCTCCCCCGCAGTCTTGTTTCGGACAGGATACTCCTATGGGAACAGGCTCCGAATGATCACAATCAGGATATTTCTCACACCTCAGATATCTGCCGTACCTTCCGGTATTCAGAAGCAGTTTCCCGCCACAGACAGAGCAGGATCGGCCCTCAAATATCACAGCAGAATTTTCCTTTACCGGTTTTGAGAATTTGCATTTTGGAAATGCCGTACAGGCTTTGAATTTGCCGTACTTCCCCCACCGCACAATTAGTGGAGAACCGCACTCAGGACAAACCTCCTCTGTAGCTTCCTGCAGATCGCTTCTTACATCGGAAACTGTTGCCATCGCTTTCTCAAGTGAGGATACCAGAGGAAGATTCATTTTATTAAGAACATCAACGTAAGATTCATCGCCATTTGCGATAGAGTCCAGAAGATTCTCCATGGATGCAGTAAAACCGATTTCAAAAATATGCGGAAACATCCTGATAAGTAATCTCTCCGTGGTAGTTCCGAGTTCTGTAGGTTTTAGTACTCCCCCATCCTTTTCAACATATTTCCTGTTTTTCAGTGTCTTTATGGTGCTCACATATGTTGATGGCCTGCCAATTCCCTGTTTTTTCATCTCAGCCACAAGTCTGGCTTCAGAAAATCGTGGTGGTGGTGAAGTAAATTTCTGTTCCCTGGTTGCCGATTTAAAATTGATGCTCCCCTTTTTCATTTCTGGAAGTTCTTTCTCAATTCGAATGAATGCCGAATCAATTACGGAGTACCCCCGCAGCAAAAGATGATCTCCAGTACATTTGAATTCCAGATCAGCTCCTGTTACGGTAAATGTGGTCTTCTCTATCTCGGCAGCCTTCATCTGTGTACCAAGGAAACGATTCCATATGAGTGTGTAAAGAGCAAGCTGAGGCGATGTAAGAACTGTGGATATGGTTGAAGGAGTTAGTTTCATACTGACAGGTCTTATTGCTTCGTGAGCGTCCTGTGATCCTTTCGAGCTTCGATACCTGTTGGGAGATTCCGACAGCGTGTTGCTGCCATATTCTCGGGATATGTACTCCCTGCATTCCTTTATGCTCTCCGGACTGATTCGAACTGAATCCGTTCTCATATATGTGATCAGGCCGCTTCGTTCCTTATGTTCAAGAGCGATTCCTTCATACAATTGCTGCGCGATTGTCATAGTTTTCGAGGGTGAATAGGAAAGCCTGGTAGAAGCTGACTGCTGAAGCGTACTTGTTATAAACGGAGGAGGAGGTTTTACAGATCGAATCTTTTTCTTTATTCCGGAGAGGATCCAATCACCTGCATGATCCGTGATCCTGTTGAGAACAGCTAAAGCCTCATCGGATGAGCGGGGAGCTTTCCCTGGTTTATCGACCCTTTTCCCATCCACGGTGAAAAGCATAGCTTTGATAGTATTATCATTCTGATGGAATTCTGCCTCTATAAGCCAGTGCTCAACAGGAACAAAGCTGGTGATTTCGTCTTCCCGCTGCTGTATGATTCTCAGAACAACTGTCTGAACTCTCCCTGCGCTTTTCCCTCTTCCGATGATCTTCTGGAGGTAGGATGATATTTTATACCCTACAAGCCTGTCCATAACTCGTCTTGCCTGTTGAGCATCAACAAGCTGCATGTCGATAACACTTGGATTCTTCAGAGCCTTGAGTACAGTATCTTTTGTTATCGCGTTGAACCTGAGTCTTTTGAATACTCTGCCGTCTTCCTCAAGAATCTGTGAAAGATGCCAGCATATAGCTTCACCTTCTCTGTCTGGATCAGCGGCAAGGTAAATTCTGGAAATTCCTGAAGCTTTCATTTTCAACTGAGCGACTATTTTTCTTTTATCCGGAAGGATGGTGTATGTGGGTTTGAAGTTCTTCTTCTCGTCAACACCAATGTAATTCCTGGGCAGATCCCTCACATGACCATAGGACGCGATTATTTCATAGCCTTCACCAAGATAGCTCTTCAGACTTCTGGCTTTTGCCGGCGATTCAATTATTACGAGGTTCTTCTTATTTTTCATGTATCTTTCAAATTAATGTTCTTGCGAAACGTTTCTGTCCGCTGGAAATCCTTCAGTGAAAACAACCATCAGTCCAGATTGGTAATCCAATCATTAATATTTTCAAATACCAGTGTTCTGATTTCCGGTATAGTCGCCTGTTTTCTCTGCAGGAAGTATGGGCTGTTTGACTGGGATATCACACTGAAACTGTCTGAGACAAAAGAAAAGAGATCTGAATCATAATAGTCGTTTTCGCGATAGTAGAGAACCATTTGATCAACTACTGTGGAGTCAAGTAATTCTCCGATACTGCTGATCAGCGCAGTTCTTTTTTCAACCGGCTCGGGATGAAGGATAGACATGATAAATAGTGTATATCCATCTGATGTATGAATCAGTGAAATAGCATCGATTTTAACAGAAATAGATGTGGCTATATACCCGACAGGGTATGACAGGAGTGTAAGCGAATCTCTGTAAACCTGAATGCCGCGAACCGGTGTCGAAAGTAGCAGCCTTGGTAATACAATTTCATCCGGAGTTTCGGGAAATTCTGGAATCCTGATATTCCTCAGTGAAATTAATGTTCGGGATGTGTCAGGTTGTGCGGTTAGACTGTCTTCATGTGAAATAAGAGTATCTGTATGCATTTCCGTTAATATAGTATCAGGTACTGAATCGGATTCCGGAAGTACTGCAGAAACAACTGAATCCTCGCTGGAGATATATGATCCCATCCCTGAACCATTCATATTATTGCTAAAAAGATTAATGGGATCAATCAGGAAGAATGCGATCAGGATGAGAACAGCGGCTGTAATTGTAATAACAGCAGGTGAAAGCTTTGAAAAGATATTCTGATTTTCACTTATGGTTTTTTTTCTGTCATCACTGGTAATCTCATGCTTCCGATCTTTTTTGCGCTCCGGTTTGTTGTCCAGCGGTCGATCAACAGCTCTCCCTTCAGATACGCACTTCTCACATACATGCATTTTACGATTAAAACAATCTGAACAGGTCAGTTCTCCACACGTTCTGCATGGAGCAAGTTTTTGGGAACTTGTTGGAGTACGACCGCAGATGTGGCATCGATCAATCGACAGTACTTCATCTGCAGCAGTTGTGATAACAAGCTTTTCTTCATCCTCAGAATTCAGCGTTTCTTCTTCAGGATATTCGATTTGTATATCGATATCAGTTTCATCTGACTGAAGCGATTCGGAAGATATATTCTCCTGGTTAACATCAGATGAAACAACGTTTTCTTGAGTAATTGTTGAATATGATCTGGGCAGCAGATCTATGTAGGGGTACATTCTGTTCTGCAGAATTCTTGCCTGCTCCATTGAGATGCCCTCGCTGAGAATATTCGGAGAGCTATCTACTTTTTCTCTGGCTTCATCGTGAGACATTCCCAGTTCGCTTATCAGCATTTCAAGAACTTTTTCTTTCTCTTCCTCCCTGCTGAGCCGAACCAGGAGAAGATCAACAGGTTGACTGTCGCTCACTCTATCCGCTCTTTTCTTCAAGAACAAGAGAGAATTGTCGATGAAGTCTTCGCATTACAATCCTGCTCGCTTTTCTGAGTGTCTCAAAAACACCAATTCCATCTGTAGCAACAGATTCAATACATGGAACCCGTTCAAGGCCAAGCGTATTTCTAATTGTCTCAGATGGTAGAATGTCAGGTAAATCACGTTTGTTATTCTGAAGAACAAGACTGAGACCTTTCCGTTTTGTATGCCTTAGATTCTCCTTCAGATCCCTGAGACTGGCAATATTCGCATCCATCCTTGCCCTCTGAGAATCCGCCACAAATATGATTCCATCTGCACCCTGCAGAATCAGTTGACGACTATCCGAATACATCGCCTGTCCAGGGACGCTGTAAAGATGCAGGCGTACCTTGAAACCATATATGGTTCCTGAATTTACAGGAAGGAAATCAAAGAAAAGGGTCCGTTCATTTCCAGTAGCCAGAGAAATAAGCTTACCCCGGTCTTCAGACGGGATCACTGAATGAATGTGTTTCACGTTTGTTGTTTTTCCTGAAAGTCCAGGGCCCGCGTAAACAATCTTACAATCGATCTCTCTTGAACTGTAACTAACTGTCGCCATTCAAATTTTCTCCGTTCTCAGAATCTATTTCCTCATCTTCTTTATCTGAGAATTCCTCCTTCATTCCTTTTCTGAACATATGAAGCGCCTGACCTACCGATCGAGCAAGATCAGGGATTCTCTTTGCTCCAAAAAGCAAAAGAAGAGCAACTATTATCAGAATAATTTCGCCGGTACCTGGACGAAACATCATTTCATCCCCCTGTCTTAATTTTTCGAACTAGAACCAGCGGTAAAGATAACCTACAAACATCAGTCCCGCAAAACTCATCAGATTCACCCTGAAAGCTATTTCTTCAAGAATGAATCTGAAAACGATAAGATCAAATCCAAAAGGACCCACAGAGAACTCAAGCGATCCGGAAAAGAATGACCTCAAAGCAATTGATGATTCCGGCAGTATCGCTGCTATTCCCTCTCCCAAAGCTGTTCCAGTCATCATTCCAAGGAATGAGATTATTATCCAGAATCGAGTCGAACGATTATGAAGCACTTCTCCTCCAGTATTATATTAATCTATCCCTGATAACAGGTTGAATCAACCCCTGTTTCCCGAATCCAGGGAAACCCCTTTCTCAACAGTATAACTGCAATAATCCCGGTTACGGTTCCGGAAAGAATACCCCAGATCACAAGCGGCAAAGCAAGAGTACCAACAGGAAGACCGGGCAAAAGAAGCATTGCCAGAAATAACTGAATACACAGACTGCAAAGACTGCCGGCAACCGATATACCTGTAACGGAGAATGCTTTTCTCAGATTTCCCATAACTATTGAAGATACTATCCCTCCTGCAAGTGAGAGAAGATAAGTTGGAGTTGCTATTATTCCCAGTAATAATGCTGCTCCGGTTGATCTGAGTATATTAATTCTCAAGCCTGTCATCGTGCCGAATCTTATTATCGCTGAAACAGTAACTACATTGCCAAGACCAATTCTGAGAAACGGGAATGGTTTTGGTACGAGATTTTCGAGTACTCCGATTCCAATTGCCAGAAGTACAAGGAACACTTCTGCCCGAAAATGACCGGTCAGCCTATCCATCATTTATTTCTGATATTACTTCTCGCATAAGGATCTCGATTTTTGAGAGGAGATCCGAACTGTCGAATAGAAGTTCTGCCCTCTCCAGGGCGCCTCGTGAAAGTCTGTCATGCAGAGTTGAATCATCCATTCGTATTATCGCATCAGCAAGAGCATCCGGATTATCAGGCTGTACAATAATACCTGATACTCCATCCTCATTGACCCATGGAACACCTGTTGGAATCGAAGTACTAATTACTGGAGTACCGCATGCCATTGCTTCGGTCTGAACAATACCGAAAGCTTCACTCCTCAGAGTTGATGGAAGGACAAGACATCTTGCGCCCTGATAAAGCTGAACAAGTCTGTCATCATCCGGGTCATGAATGATCTCAATGTTGAGTCTGTCTTTTCTGACAGCACGATGAATCTCCGGTAGTAACGGTCCTCCGCCAACCATGATAAGTCGACGATCCCGAAAGTGCTTCCACGCTTTCAGCAATACATGAATACCCTTGTACTTCCTGAATCTTCCCACAAAAAGAACATAATCTCCGGTTTCCATTGAATCAGAAGGCTTGAAACGATTGAGGTCGGAACCAATAGGTATTACTGAAATATTTTTCAATCGTGATAAGAATACAGATGTTTCGGCATACACAGGTGAAGTGGTGATTACCGCGTTTGCTCTATTGAGGAATTTTCGAAGAAATGGACCATAAAAGGGCAGAAATGCAGCCTGTCTCACGATATCACTGTGATACGTGACAATATACGGTGTCTTGCTGCCGGTCATCAGCCAGGATATTACAGCGGAAGGCAGAGGAACGTGAAAATGCACCAGATCAGCGGGAATTTCTCGTAAGGAATCAATTAATCCAGGACATATTGGATTTGACATCACTCTTCCGATACAGGGAGTTGTTCTGACTTTAAAGCCTGATATTTCAATATCAGAACCATCACTGTTATCTCCCGCAATCAGTACTTCCACTTCATGCCCCTTCTCCGCCAGGAACGATGAAAGATCATGTATATATCGTTCAATTCCTCCGCGAACCAGAGGATGCACATCTTTGTAAACTTCCAGAATTTTCACTTCGAATACTCCCTGTATACGCCAAGTACTTCTTCTGCCATGCGTTTAACTTTGAATCCTGATGAAAATTCAATCAGCCTCTTTCTATCGCATACCGTATCAAGAGATTCAAGTATGGCTACGGCTATTGAATCAGGATTATGGTTCAGTGCAATATTGGAGATTCCCGAGAATATCTCTATCAGCGCATCCGCCGGAGTGATTACCGAGGGGACTCCAGCCGATGCCGCTTCAAGAGGTGGAAGACCAAAACCTTCATAAAATGATGGATAGACAAGCAATTCAGCACCTGTAATACAGCTCTTCAGAATGCTGTCCGGAAGCTGACCTGTCCAGATAACTCCACTGCTGCTCCTGAGCAGATTCTTTAAAGCGGTCGGTCCCCACCCCCATCTTCCAGCAATCACAAGCTTCAGATCAGGATGTTCCTGATGAACAGTCTGCCAGGCTGTAAGGAGGCTGTAAATGTTTTTTCTTGGTTCAATTGTTCCGACAAATAGAATGTATCTGTCACGAATTCCGGTGGATTTCCGAAATACCTCCTGATCAAGCTGCATGGATTCAGTTGAAAGATATACTTTCCTGATTTTTTCTGAGTCTGCGCCCAGCCGGCGCACCGCTTCTCTTCCTGTGAAATCACTGTCAACCATCAGTACATCGGCTCTTCTCGCAACTCTCCTGAAGAAAAGGCGATAATACACAGATCTCAACCGTGGAAACCAGGACGGATTTGCCAGAAACGCCAGATCATGGAGAGTAACCGCGCACGGGATTCCGCGTGGCGGTCTTCCTGCAAAAGCGGGAAGATGAACTATTGAAGGGGATACAGATGCCGCCAGACCAGGCAGAGTAATATTTTCATGAAATACTTTCAGTATGCCGCCTGCAGATATATTTGTATGAAGCGCTTCGGATGGTTTCATCAATCTATTCGCCGTGGCTGCCAGAACATGCGCATTACATTGAATAAAACCTTCAAGTAATCGCCTGAGGTATACACCTGTACCGCCCCTGTTCACAAGCGATTCAGCATATACTACCGGGATACTGTCGTTCATATTTGAAGGGTATTCTCTATAATTATAATTCAATTGTGCTCGAGTTACCGACGTCGAGTTTTTCAGCTTTTCCTGATACAGCAACATCATCCCCGATGATTGAATCTCTGATATTCACCAGATCAATACTGGAGCGTTTTCCGATTACTGTATTGGATATTATTGAATTCTCTACTCTTGAACTGCATCCAATGGAAACGTGCGGTCCTACTATTGATGCAGATATAACAACTCCTTCCGGCAAACTTACCGGAGGAATGATAACAGAATCCACAACCAAAGCTCTGTTTTCACCAGATCCGGAATCAAGGAGATTCCTGTTAGTCTCAAGGAATGTTTCAGGTTTGCCGCAGTCAAACCATTCGTCGATCTTGAAAACACCGAAGTCATGCCCTTCATCCAGCATCAGCTGCATGGCGTCGGTAAGCTGATATTCACCTCGTGTCCTGTTGCCGCTTTTAATAAGTCTTGAAGTAGCATTCATCAGCACGCTACCGGACGAAAAACCATAGATACCTACAATCGCAAGATCACTGATGAATTCTTCAGGCTTTTCAACGAGTCTGACTACCTTTTCTCCTTTCATCAGAACAACTCCGAATCGGCTGGGATCATCTACTCGTTTCACAGCGATCATATTCCGCTCCGGATCTGCTGCCTGAGAAAGGTCAGCGCTGAAAATTGTGTCTCCCAGAACTACAAAAGTCATTCCATCTCCGGTCATCGGGGCCGCAAGATCAACCGCAGAAGCAAGACCATCCATAGTGTCCTGCTTCGCAAAATCAACATGAATATCAGGATATTCCTTTCTTGTCCATTCAACTATCATATCTCCCAGATAGCCTACGATCAGGGTCACATGCACTATTCCAGCTGAAGCGAGCCTGTCCATTATGTGGCCGAGTATCGGCTTACCTGCAACCTGCAGAAGAGGCTTTGGTGTCGACCAGGTATGCGGCCGAAGTCTTGTGCCCTTCCCCGCAACTGGAATTATTGCATGCATTCAGTTTCTCCGATCATTATTATCACGGTGAATCTCATCCAGAATTATTTCAGGATACCTTGATTCGACGTACTCAAGTACGTATTTCCTTATTTCATTTCCTGACTCCATCATCAGAGTCTTTCGTGCAAGTGCTTCTGCTTCTTTCATATTAATAACACTTATCATCTTTTTGACATCCGGAATCAGTGTCAGGGATACACTGAGTTCATCAATCCCGAATCCAAGAAGTAGTGGTATAGCCAGCGGGCTGCTTGCCATCTGTCCGCATATTCCGACCCAGATATCAGCTTCCCTGCATTTCCTTGCTACATGTTCTATCTGTCTCAGAACCGAGGGATGAAGCGAATCGAAAAGGTCTGACACGTAAGGACTGCCTCTATCAACTGCAAGAGTGTACTGTGTAAGGTCATTTGACCCTATTGAGACAAAATCAATATGAGGGATCAGGAAATCAATAGCCAGCGCGGCAGCAGGCGTTTCCACCATAATTCCGAGTGAAGGAATTGAACCATGAGGTGTCTTGGATGCATCCAGTTCTGCTGCTATTTGTTCAAGCATAACTTTTACCTGCAAAACCTGATCCTGCGATGTGATCATCGGCAGCATCAACCACGCATTGCCGAATCTTGCAGCTCTTAGAACTGCTCTTAACTGGCTCTGAAATTTTAAAGGTCGGTCAAGGCAGATTCTTATGCCTCTCCATCCGAGAAAAGGATTTCGCTCTTTGGTGGGGATGGATTCCAAAAATTTGTCTCCACCCAGATCAAAAGTCCTGATTATAACAGGTTCCGGAGAAACTGCTTTCAGAACATGTTTATACGCTCTGAAATGGATTTCTTCATCATCTTCGATTTCAGGTGAAAGAAGTCTAATGAATTCTGTTCTGAAGAGTCCGATTCCCTTTCCCCCAAAACGTTTTACCTGATCAGCTTCCTGAGAGAACTCTATATTCGCGGAAAGTTCAATTTTCTTTCCATCTTCCGTAACTGTCTCGTTTTCAGCGTTTAGCGCAATCTCTGCTTCCGCCATGTTGTAACGATTTTTCAGCTCTGTATAATATTCCAGTTCGTCCTCGTCAGGATCAAGTATGACAACACCGTGCACTCCATCAACAATTACCGTTTGACCAGGATGAGCGTACTCAGCTACATCCTTCAGGGCTACAACGGAAGGTATTCCCATGCTTCTTGACAGTATTGCCGTATGTGAGGTTGAACCACCAAGATCGGTTACAATCCCGAGGAGTTGTTTTCTCGTCAGACCCGCGGTCTGAGAAGGATCCAGATCACTCGATACGAGCACTACGGGGTGGTCTAAATTCGCGAGAACCTCTTTCTCAGTTCCCAGAAGGTTTGCAATCACACGTCTGCCTACATCGCGGACATCTACCGATCTGCTTCGCAGGTAAGGATCCTCAATCGAATTAAAACGTTCGAGGATATCATACAAAACCTGACTTACAGCATATTCTGCGCTTACAAGTTCTTCTCTTATTCTATTCTCTACTTCTTTATGGATGGCGGGATCGTCAAGAAGGAGAATATGCACTTCCATGAGTTGTTTCCCCTCAATAATATCGCTGACCTGGCCGGAGATTTCCTCAAGTTCCACGCGTGAGTGCAGAAGAGCTTCCCGGAAACGTATCAATTCCCGATCCACCTCTGTTTTGTCTTTCAGGACATATTTCTTAACCCTGATTTCTTCCACATTCAGCAGAAATACAGGGCCAATTGATATTCCGGGTGATGCTGCTGTTCCAGTCAGTCGAATGCTCAGCTTTTCATTCCTCTCCGAAACCATCGTTAATTAGTATTATGAGAGCTTCGACGGCTTCTATTTCATCTGCCCCATCCGCTCTCACTTCTATGGTGCTTCCACGACATGCAGCAAGAGTCATAACCCCCATTATGCTTTTTGCATTAACCGTATCACGTTCAACAGTTAAAGTAATATGACTGTCGAAATTCGATGCTTTCTTTACAATCTGTGCAGCAGGCCGGGCATGAATTCCAAGCTTGTTAATTACTTCAGCGTTTTCAGCTTTCAATTCATATACTCCTGTCAGATATACTTTTACTTACTATTCAGTTCTTGTTCTTTTCTGATAATTGTTTCAATTTGATTCTTTTCAATTTCTTCAGGAACGCTTCTACCTTTGCTTCTAAGAAGGTAATTCATTACAGCCACCTCAAGAAGAAGTGTGAGATTCCTTCCAGGCATCACCGGAATAGTAGTTCTGGGTATCGACAGATCCAGGATCCTGTTCATCTTCTGAATAAGACCGGTTCTGTCAAATTCCTGGTCATCTCTTGACCATTCCATCAGTCTCACTTCAAGATGAATCTGTTGTCTATCCTTAACTGCGCGAATGCCATAGAAGGCGGAAACATCCACAAATCCAAGCCCTCTGATTTCCATATGGTGAGCCATTCTTGAATCACCGGTTCCAAAAAGAGCATTACCGATTCGCCTGACATATACCCTGTCATCAGCTATCAGTCTGTGTCCGCGTTCCAGAAGTCCGAGAACTGCCTCACTCTTCCCTATTGCACTTCGTCCTGTACAAAGCAGTCCGGCTCCAAAAACCTCAACAAGGCTTCCGTAAACATCAGTTCTTGGAGCAAATACGAGATCAAGAAAGCCCGACAGATCGTGGATAAGAGGCGTCGTATCTCTCATTGATCTGAATAGTGCGCAGTTATTATTTCTGGACAATTCCACAAGTAAAGGAGGTGGGATGATGTTTTTTGTTACGATAGAACAATGTATCGGAAATCGAAATATGTTCTCAATGGCAGATTTTCGCGCTGTTTCTGAGAGTGAGTCAAGGTAGGTTATCTCAGTTTCTCCGAATATCTGTATTCGTTCATGAAGGAATTTGTTCAGGAAACCGGTGAGAGCCATACAGGGTCGGCTGACATCGGGAGATTCAATCAGTGAATCATGGCCTGTTGTCCCGTTGACAGCAACAAGACTGAGTTTTTCTCCAAGGAGCTCAAAAAGTCTTGCTGCAGTCAGATCCTCCGGTTTTGGTATACTATCCATCAGTTATTTCTCCGTCAGTTGCTTTCTATAAGCTCAACGACCTGCGTTCTGCCGGAATGTGTCGAGTATACCACACTGAGACTTCCAGTCTCGGTATTATGAAAGACAAAAGGCTCATCAGCTTCGATCTCAAATTCCATAATGGCGTCTTTTGTTTCATGACGGGGTATTTCAACTGTATCATCGATAAGGATTCCATCCTTAAAATCTGATTCCTCAACTGGTATGTAGTACGTTGATGAAGATATCTTTTCGTTTGAATCCTGCCGTTTTCTATGTGAATGGTTGTGCTTTCGATCCTTGTGTTTTCGAATCTGGCGTTCAAGAGAATCAAAAGCGTCATCGAATGCAATGTATATATCATGCGATTTGGATTTTGAATCAAGTTTGAGATGATTTCCCCGCAACTGTATATGAACATGATTTGTACCTGAAGTTACTTCCAGAATCACATGTACATCATCTATCCCGTTATAGAACCTGTTTATTGAATTCAGTTTCTTCTCAACGTGCTCTTTTAAAGCGTCTGTCAGGTTAAAATGCCTCCCGCTGAGTTCTATGTTCATATGAAACTCCCTTCGTAAAGATTCCATCCGATCTGTGGTACAAGCAAGAACAACTGAAAAAAAATACTGCCCCACATATGCTTTTAAAGCACACCCCGGACAGCAGGCGATCCGTTACTGTATTTATCACAAATCAATAATATTGTTCCAGTACTTTGAGGTCAACACCCAAGTTTAATGCACATCTTATCTTTTATGCATTTTTATAAATTCTTCGACTTCGGGAATCCCTCCCTGGAGAATAAGATATCCGTTATGTGCTTCCCTCTCTGTGATTTCTCCTGCAACAGATGTCATCATGATATTTCTGACTTCCTCTCGGTCATGACTCTGTCCCAGAGCCCAGCAAAGTTTCACATAGGCAACTTCAGGAAGCATGTTCGCCGCCGGTATGACTCCGAGATCCATCATATCGCGACCTGTGTCATAAACAAACATCTGAACGTAACCCCAGAGTGTCTGAACTGTCATGTAAATATGAATACCTTTGTCGCACGCTTTCTTAAGCACTGGATAAAGAGGTTTATTTACATGCCCGAGCCCTGTTCCCGCAATAATTATACCCTTGTAATCGTTATCGATAAGTGATTCAATGATATCGGGTTTCATGTTGGGATAGTAGTACACTATGGAAACTCGATCATCGAAGGATGTATTAATCCTTACTTTCCTGTCGTTTCTTCTTTTCCTGCAGTCATCCTTCAGTATAATGAACTTGTCTTTTTCAACCATTGCGAGGGGAATGTCTCCTATTGTGCGAAACGTTGACCTGTAGGATGAGTGCATTTTACGTACCCTGGTCCCTCTGTGAAGGAGGCAGTACTGATCGCTTGTCGGACCGAACATGCAAACCATGACTTCAGCTATATCGCTTCTCGCGGCGGTATAAGTAGCATTTATGAGATTTATCGCGGCGTCGCTGGATGGCCTGTCGCTCGATCTCTGTGATCCGACCATAACAATCGGAACCGGAGAATCCTGAACCATGAAAGAGAGTATTGCCGCTGTATGATGCATAGTATCAGTTCCATGCCCGATAACAATTCCATCTATCCCGCCTTCTATCTCCTTTCCGATCGCTTCAGCTGTGCCTATCCACTGTTCCGGTCCCATATTTTCACTGAAAACACCAAAGAGCTTTTCTGTTTTGAGATTACAGATATCAGCCAGTTCAGGAACGGAACCATAAAGTTCGCCAGGAGAAAACGCCGGTATTACTGCGCCCGTTCGATAATCAAGCCTTGAAGCGATAGTTCCCCCGGTTCCAAAAAGCTTGACATTCTTTTTATCCGGATCGTAAGGAAACTCTTTCTCGGGTATTTTATAATGTGCTTCTGTGCGGCCCAGCTCTATAATCGATTCGATAGTATCGATAGCAAGACCTACGTTATACCCGTTGTGCAATTTAAGAACAATGTGAAATTCATCTGCGTTTTCGGATCTGGGTAGAATTGTTCCGCTGAAGGAGCCACGGGTTGACTGAACATCCACATCACTCCAGACCCCTACACTGAATTCTTTCAGGCAGGCAAGGCTTTTCCCGCTGTAACCCTTGTATAAATCAGAAGACAGCGTCGATCACCTCCATACTTATGATATATTTCTCGTCAGAAGTACTCTATGTACAATTTCGGATACTTCTTTTCCATTTATCAGACCATTGAATTTGAGCCTTATTCTACCAACAATATACCGATTCAGAATTTTCTGCTCAATTCCTGATGATTCAATGCAGGATAGAATCTGCTCTACAGCCTTTCCCAGAGCATTCCTGTCAGGCATCTCGATTTCATCAGCAGCAAGAGATATGTCTTTAAATCCGGATCCGCGTGTATCTTCAAGAATATGAGCAACAGCATCGATCGGGAATGATCTTCTGCCGGCTTCAGACAGCGATGAAATCAGTATATCATCACTTAGATCCGCAGCTTTCCCCCTTTTCTTCAGATGGCTTAATGTACTCAGAAAAAAATGCGAGAGAACACCTGAAGAATAGGAAGTTTCCTTAACAGCACGATCAAAAAGATCTCTCATTATGGAAATACTCATCTGTCGTGCTGATTCTTCGGGAACTCCTGCATCAGTATATCGTTCAGCACGTTCCCATGGGCGTTCCGGAAGCGCGGAATAAATTCTTTCCATATGATCTACACTGATTGCCAGTGGTGGAAGGTCAGTGTCAGGATACATCCTGTTCGGGCCCGGGAGTATCCTTTCAAACCCGTTCGTTCCGTCAGGATGGGCCTGTCTTGTCTCGTTACATACACCATCGATTGCTTCCCGTGCTCTTATTGTAATCTCACTTAAGGCAGTAGAAATATCCTGACCGTTACCCCAGATGACCAGTACAGAGTCGTCCTTAAAAGCTCCTGTTGATTTCATGATTTTTTCCCATTCAGAAGTTGAGAAGTTTTCTCCTTCTGAATCGGAATGAGTGATGTTGGGAAGTCTGTCAAGACATGCTATCACCCTGACGCGATCGGATATCTCACTGGCAAATGTCTGTCCAGGCTGCGTAACCGTTGAGAGTATTCCTCTGTAACCCCGAAGAACCACAGCGTGAAGTTGAAGCCCTTTCGAAAGTGCCTGTGCAGCTGGTTTATATTGTGTACCTGCAAGTGATTCCGTCATATCAAATGAAGATGATTCGAAAGACGAATCGGTTATCTCTCTCTTTTTCAGTTCGCTCTTAATTGAAAGAAGCATGACCTGACGGAAAGCTTCATTGTGAACGAGGAGAGGAATAGTCGGGATTCTCGAAACACCTTTTATCTCAACGCGTTGACCTCCCTTGACGGATACGTTTACATCCTGCCTTGCAGCTCCTATCCCGCGACGAACCTTTCTCGAAGCCCTGGCAAGATTACTGAGTATCACCGCAACCTCGGCAACTTCATAAGGCGTTACCATCTCCGGAGCAGTAACCGTCTCAATGAGCGGGATACCCAGCCTGTCAGTCAGGTAAACACGATCATGTCCTGTATCGCTCACCTCACGGCATGCATCTTCTTCGAGCCCAAGCTGAATTATACCTATACGTCTGTTACCGTATGGAATCCATCCGTCCACACCCAGAATAGTAGTTCTCTGGAATCCTGCAGGTATCGAGCCATCAAGGTACTGTTTTCTCTGAATATGAAGTTCACTGATGAGTTTACAGTTGAGGAGCATCGTGATTTCAAGAGCTATATCGAGCGCCTGACGATTCAATTCGAAAGGAGGAGTATCGTCCATCTCATAAGTGCAGACAGTATCCTTGCTTATCTGATATATAATTTCCTTTTTCGTCTTGAATTCCATAAGTGCTGTACCGTCATATTCACCAAGTTCTGAGAGAGTCGGTCTCATATGACGCAGTATCTCCGCATCGAATGATTGCGAATATGGAAGCACAGGACATCGGCAGAATAGTTTTTTTTTCGTATCAAGCTGCTGATGTATCTCCAGCCCGCTGCGAAGTCCGATTAAACTGTAATCGGAGGGTGTCATATCCTCCATTTTCCTGATCCCGGTCAAATAAATCTCCTTCCTTTGGGGGCCGCCTTGGGGGGCCGGCTTTGGGGGCCGGCTTTGGGGGCCGGGGCTTAAACATTTTCTGATTCTCTATTGCCAGTCATGCCCTTCTATTCGTGTCAAAATTCGAATGTAATAGTAATTACTCGACAAAAATGTTTAAATGTTAGCCCCGGCCCCTTCAACTGATTCTCTATTGCCAGTCATGCCCTTCTATTCGTGTCAAAATTCGAATGTAATAGTAATCACTCGACAAAAATGTTTAAATGTTAGCCCCGGCCCCTTCAAAGATCCAGTTCCTTCAGGCGGGATAGAAGTGTTCTGTAGCT
>JAIOQY010000127.1 GCA_021108435.1 Candidatus Aegiribacteria sp. | reverse complement strand
TTCCAACAAGTAGAAGTGTTGTCATGAGTGTTTCGCAGGAAGTGGTCAAGGAGGGCTATCTTCAGGCCGGTAGGGCGGACGCATATAATAAGGAAAATATACAGTACCTTACAGATGATCAGTTCGGATACGCAGCCGGTGTGGATGGAATCATGGTCAGAGAGAAGCCGGCCGCGATATTTCTGCTCGGCTGTTTCTACGCGGAAAGCCTCATCCTTGCGGAAACGGGAAGAAGCGTGGGAGCCATTCAGATAGCCGGAACCGCCATGCCCAGCCAGATACCGTTCTTCATAGCGGCATGCGATTATACGCTGATCGGTGAGGAACTGTTCGCGGCAAGCGCCTATCTTTCGCGGGAACCCAAGCTGCTTGGCAGTCTCAAGGGGCAGGACGCAGGTAAGCTGTTTTTCCTCATTCTTATTGTAGTCGGTGTTATAGTCGCGTCCATAGGAGATTTCTGGTCTCCAATGAAGAGTGTTGCCGAGTTTCTCCGCAAACTCGTAACAGTGAATTAGGAGGCCGGCATGAGACTCATATTACCGCTTTCGATAACCTTCATTACAGGCATTATAATGGTTCTCCATTTCTTTGTTCCGCATCAGCCGATCAAGCTTCTGGGAGATAACCTCCAGGAATGGTATATGATCGTTGCTTCTGCGGCGATATTCCTTGGAGCACTTAACCTCATGCATGTGCATTTCAGGAAGATCAAGCTGAAGCTTAAGAACTGGAAGTACAGCCCGGTAACCATTGCAGGTTTCATGGTGATGTTTATTACCGGTCTGATCTATGGTGTAACCGAAGCCAGACCTTTTGACTTCATGTTCATGAACATGGTCGCTCCGATGGGCTCGACAATGTTCAGCCTGCTTGCTTTCTTCGTCGCTTCCGCTGCATTCAGAGCATTCCGCGCATCTAACTGGAGGGCTACACTTCTTCTCACATCCGCGTTCATCGTAATGCTCGGACAGGTACCGATAGGAGCCATGATCTGGGATAAGATTCCGCTTGCCAAAGTCTGGCTCATGACCTTTCCCAATACCGCTGGTCAGAGAGCTGTCATGATAGGAGCAGCAATGGGGGTCGTGTCCACTTCCCTCCGAATGATTTTCGGGATCGAGCGCAGTTACCTGGGAGGTACGGACTGATGGCTTCCATATTAGAAAAACTCGGAAATACGGACAGAAGGATAATCTTCATTCTTATCGCACTGTCTGTCATCATTCCTGTTACAACACATCTCATCTTCCCCAATCCCGTAGGTGCTGAGCCGAGCAGGGATATGTACGAATATGTTGATACACTGCCTTCCGGTTGCGATGTTCTGCTGAGCTTCGATTATGGCCCTTCAACCATGCCGGAGCTGCATCCGATGGCTATCGCTATCACGACCCATCTCATGAGAAAAGATATCAACGTGGTCTGTATGGCACTCTGGCCTGAGGGGGCGAGCCTGGCACAGGAAGTTATGTCCAGTGTTGGAGACAGCCTGGGGAAAGTACAGTACGAGGACTGGTGCAACCTTGGATACAAGACCGGCGGCGGAATCATGATAGTACGCCTCGGTTCGAGCATGAACGCGGTATTTCCGACGGACAGAGACAACCTTCCGTGGGATGAGATCCCGATGCTTGAATACATATCCGATCTTACCGATTTTGATCTTATCATCACTCTGTCAGCAGGCGATCCCGGTGTCCCGGCGTGGGTCATGATGGGTGGAGACAGGTTCGGAGTGCCTGTTGGAGGCGGATGTACCGCTGTCAGCGCTCCACAGTACTATACGTATCTTCAGACAGGTCAGATGATCGGGCTGCTTGGCGGTCTTAAGGGAGCTGCCGATTATGAAACTCTTGTGGGAATTACGGATGGTTCAGCAGTAGAGGGAATGGCTCCCCAGTCGATTGCGCATCTTGTGATAATGCTGTTCATAATAATAGGTAATGTTGCTTACTTCTCTGAGAAGAAGAAAGGAGGCAGAGGATGAACTGGGAAATACTCGGCATATGGCTGGGAGCAGCGCTGACTCTCTGCCTTTACAGCTTCCTTTATAGAGACAATCCGTTCTACAAGTTTGCCGAACATCTTTTTGTAGGCATGAGCGCGGGTTACTGGGTCATTTACACTATTGAGAATGTACTCAAGCCAAACTGGTGGCAGCAGATGTTCCCGGTGGACGGCGGATTCAACTGGGTATGGATATTTCCAGGGATATTCGCGCTGTTCATGCTGGCAAGGATTATACCGAAGATAGCAGGGCTCTCACGCATGGCGCTCGGAATGATAATAGGAGCCGGAGCCGGACTGAACATGGTGGGTTTCTTTCAGACAAACGCGATGGCACAGGTTAAAGGAACGATTATCTCAGTCAGCTCCGGCGGAGCATGGGTTATCTTCAGTAATATTATCCTTGTCGTAGGTGTTATTACAGGCCTTGTCTACTTCTTCTTTTCCAAGGCGCATACCGGAATCGTGGGTAAAACCGCGAATGTAGGAATTACGATACTGATGATCGCATTCGGAGCGAGCTTCGGTTACACGATAATGGCAAGAATAAGCCTGCTCATCGGGCGGTGCCAGTTCTTGATTTTCGACTGGATTCCAACTATTCCGCGACTGCTTGGAATAGGAAGCTGATATAGTTCGGAATGATTGATATATGCAGTAAACCCGCGTATTTCTCCGGCTGACAGTAGCTGCTTCGGTCAGAAATACGCGGGTTAACCCCGTAAATACGCTTATTCAGGGAACTAAGCTCATCTTAATGTGTTTTTTTTCAGTGCGGGAGGAAGTGAAAGGTAAGTGAAATGTTACTCCTTCCCGGTATGAACAGGTTGTCATGCCAGGAAATTGACCCGAAATGCAGCAGACGGTCTATGCTCTGGAAAAATATCTGTACGGAACGGACAAATATCATGGATAAGCGTCTTGACTCAAGTTTTTACCTACCTTATGTTCAAATCCAGTTACAAAACACTTTAAAGGGGGTATACTCTCAGGACTGTTCAGATGTGTTAACAGATGTTTTAATGTCAATGGTTTGTGCGACTTCTGAAGAAGTAAAAAGGGAGGTGTGTCACGGGGCTTTCTTCAGTGTTGAAATGTTTTTTTTCGCAGCATGGGCTGCGAGTAGAAGAAAGGAGCTGCAGCGGTGCTTAGAAAAGCAACGATAATGTCTTTTGTGCTTGTGCTGTTCGTGGCTCTGTCAGTAACAGCAGGTACCACGGGTAAAATTGCCGGAAGAATTACCGATAATTCCGGTGAACCGCTCATTGGTGCCACTGTTATGGTCGTGGGTACAACCTACGGCGCAATGACGGATGCAAACGGAGAGTACTTCATTATCAACCTGCAGCCTGGTATTTACAGTGTAAGTGCCAGCATGGTTGGAATGAGCGCTAAGACAGCAGAGGGAGTTGCGGTCGTCGTCGACCAGACAACTCCCATGAATTTCAGTCTTGATATCGCTACTGTTGGTAGTACTACCATTACAGTAACTGATTCAAGAGGAATGATCATGATGGATGCCACTGAGTCATTTCATGTGGTTGGTCGTGAGGAAATAAAGACCATGCCGGTAGCCGGAATCGCGGATATCGTGAATCGTGTTGCAGGCGCCACTGAGCGTGGAGGTCTTCATATGCGCGGTGGCCGCAGCGGTGAGGTCTTGTACCTGGTAGACGGTGTTGCCCAGTTAGACCCTACCAATAATGTCTTCAACAGTGACATTCCTCTGGCCGCAGTTGCAGAGATGTCAACCATAACCGGCGGTTTCGGAGCGGAGTATGGTAACGCGCAATCAGGTATTGTCAACATCATCACCCGCGAGGGCGGAAGCGCTTACACAGGTGAGATAAGCGGCAGCGGCAACAACTTTGAAGCTCTTGGCCTTGCCAGCGACTGGCACTGGGGCGGTGTTAACCCCGCAGAACCTGACAGCGGATGGCGATGGAGCAACATAGGACCATTCTCAGATGCAACACTAACTGCCGAAGTTTCGATTGGCGGGCCTGAACCCTTAACCGGTTATCTTCTACCCGCTATCGGTGTTCAGGTTCCGGGGGAAATGCGAATCTTCCTTTCCGGAGAATGGGAACAGCTAGGCGGAGGTGAGAACGGAAGGTACGGATACGGATTCAACGACTGGAGAGAATCCTGGACCGGCAACGTAAAGCTGACCTACAAGCCCAATCCCAAAACCAAGATAAATCTTACCGGTTACTACATGGACAGAACCGCCGGCGTGAGCCAGTGGGCATGGAGTAAATTTGAAATCCCATACTACATCGAGTCCAGCACCGGAGAAGATTCACTGGTACCGGGTACCGGAACCAGTATTCTCTACGGACTCCCGATAAGATTCTGGGATAACTACAGTGTCGGTCTGGGTGTTACCCAGACATTGAGCGACGCGACCTTCATAGAGATAAAGCTCAATCAGTATGAGGCTTATTTCAACTACAAGATAAAAAATGATCCGGACGATACAACTTACACCACCGAATGGCTTGGAGAAGATTTTTCCTGGGATGACTGGCTGGATTATACTCCTGATAGAAGACCCGACACTGATGATTTCTACAGGAGCGGCGCAAGCCGCTACGCCTGGACTGAAACCAGAAGCAACACATCAACATTCAGAACTGATATCACAAGCCAGATCAGCCAGCAGCATCAGCTGAAGGCCGGTGTTGAAGCGAAGTATTATGATATCTTCGATTCATATGTAGACACAGCGTCAGGCGGTAATATCTACATGAACCGCTATCATGTTTTCCCCAACTCGGGCGCAGCCTACATACAGGATAAGATGGAGTACAGAGGAATGATCGTTAACGCCGGTCTCCGCTTTGATTACTTCGATCCGAACTTCGATGAATATCCCGCGGACCCGACAAATCCTATAGAACAGGGAACCACTCCTGATGATCCAAATCATATCATCAATCCGATAACCGTTCCGGTGAAATACCACCTCAGTCCCAGAGTCGGATTCTCACACCCGATCACCGAGCGTGATGTTCTTCACTTCACATACGGTCACTACTTCCAGACTCCGGCTTTTGACATGTTGTACAACGGATCAGACTTCGATCTCGCAGGTGCATTTCCGATGGTTGGAAACCCCGATCTTTCCCCGGAGGAGACAATCTCCTACGAGGTGGGAGTGAAGCATCAGTTTGATGACATCACCATGATTGACGTAACCGGCTACTACAAAGACATCACCGGTCAGATTGACATGCAGAATAATTACTACAGCGCGCTTGATTCGTATGATCTTTATATCAATGGTGATTTTGGAAATGTCAGAGGAGTTGAGCTTAACCTTACAAGACGTACCAGCAATTACTGGTATGGCAGTGTCAACTACACGTATTCAGTGGCTATGGGCAAAAGCTCAAGCGCAAGACAGAATTATGATTACGTCTGGGCAGGCTGGGTCATTCCGAAGAAGGAATCCTATCTTAACTGGGATCAGAGACATGCTATCAATCTGGAAGCAGATTTCCGCATTCCCAGGGGTGAAGGCCCCAGAATCGGCAACACTACATTCCTTGAGGGATTCGGTGTGCACGTTTCATGGAACGGCGGCAGCGGATTTCCATACAGTGAATCCAATCAGGGTACTGCGATGCCGGAGATCAATGGCAGCAGATATCCCTGGACGATGTCGACCACTCTTAAGGTAAACAAGACGTTCTGGATCGGTTCCGTTACACTTGATGCCTGGTGCCGTATCGACAACCTCTTCGGCAGGCAGAATATCAATACCATTGCCAGTGTTGCATGGTACGATGCTGATCAGGATGGAGACGGAGAACCCGATCGCGATCCGACGGGCAGTATGGGCAATCCCTATGTATTCAGCAGACCACGGATGATCAAGTTCGGTCTTGGATTTGAATGGTAGGATGAATTCTTCCATTCAGGCCGGGAATTAATCCCCGGCATCTGAATGTAAAGAAGGAGTGATATTAGATGCGAAAATTCCTGCTTCTGTTCCTCGTGCTGACCGCCCTTGTATGGGCACAGCCCGAGGAACCCGGTCATGAGGAAACCGCAGATCAGGAAATTGCTGCGGAGATCGAAGAAGAAACGGCTGAATCAACGGATGAAAACATCCCTGTGGGTGAGGAAGTACAAAGAGCTCAAAGCGCAAGTATGGATCTCAAAGATCTGTTCATTGCCGGTGGAAACTTCATGTATCCACTCCTGCTTTCTCTGTTGATCGGTATCGCGGTAACTGTCGAAAGGTTTATTACCTACGGCAAACTAAAGATAGATGTCGGCTCATTTCTTGAGAGACTCGGCGGATTCATCCGCAAAGGAGACGTTAAGGGAGCCGAGGAACTTTGCGAACGGACAAGTGGTCCTGTAGCATCCATTCTGCACGCAGGATTGCTTCGTCATGATAAAGGTCTTGAAGCCGTAGAAAAAGCGGTGGAAAGTGCGGGCGGAATAGAGATGGCTTACCTTGAAAAAGGAATAGTCGTGCTTGCTTCCGTTTCAAGTATTGCCCCGATGCTGGGCTTCCTTGGAACAGTTTCAGGTATGATAAAAGCTTTCGGTGAGATAGCCGCCGCTAAGAACGTTGAAGCGAGCCTGGTCGCCGGCGGTATTCAGGAAGCCCTGATAACTACCGCAACCGGACTTGTTATAGCAATTCCAATCCAGATGTCTCATAACTACTTTATATCCAGGATTGGCAAGTTCGTAATTGATATGGAAGAAGCCAGCATATTCCTTGTGGATACGCTGTCTGAGATGGAGCACCTGAAGCAGCTTTAAGGAGCATGGATGCGGATACGTAACAGACCGAGAGCAAGCGGGGCAATCCCCGACGCCTCAATGTCCGATATTGCGTTCCTGCTGTTGATCTTCTTCCTGGTCACAACGACCTTTGAAGTCCAGAAAGGCATCTCCTACAAACTTCCCAAGAAGCCTGATGAACAGACTGAAGAGGTTGTAATTGACGAAACGAACAGGCTTGTCATGACTGTCAAGCAGTGGGGAGCCCATGAGTACGTGGCGCTGATCGATCAGGCACCACCTGATGGTCCACTGCAGAGGGCAAGGGCCGGGGAGGACGTAAGCCTCCAGGATACTACCCTGCATAGCGGTATAAGGATTCTTGCTGCGGACAGAGCTGAAGAACTGTCAGCATGTCTGGACAGACTCCTTAATAATCTGGAAGTGGCAAAGGGAGTTCCATCAGGAACGTTCAGTTCCCTGGAAACAGCTATTGCCGCGGAGAATCTTGTCCCCATTATAAGGCCCGGTATTATCCGGACCTTTCTTGGCAGTGAAACCCCTCTGGAGGATGACCCCATCTTTGGAGAGGTTGCCTTCGGGGATACACTTGTCCTGTCTGATATCAGACAGGGGGATATTGCATCCGTGGTAAGGGAAAGCGAACTTGTTGTAATCCTCAAATTCTTCCCTGACTGTGATTATGAGGGTATGGTAAAAGCCCTTGATGTTCTGCGCATGAATGGTGTCAGCAGGACCGGTATCACAATCCAGGAAAGACTGGGAGGTGGAGCATAATGAAGTTCAAAAGCAGAATGAAAGTTGGAAGTACTATCTTTACCGGAACGATGGCTGACATCGTTTTCCTGCTGCTTGTCTTCTTCATGGCCACTACCCTGTTCAAGGAAGAAGGAGGACTTAGAGTCCGCTTCCCCCAGGCGCACCCACAGGTAATGAGTGAGCTTGGGAAGCAATTCCTGACAGTGACCGTATGGGTCAAACAGGTTGAGCCGGGGAACGATGACAGTGAACTCATAGCCAGAATTGGTGATTACGACATGCCCCTGCCTCAGGTTGCTGAGCAGCTTAGCAGGCTGAGTAACAAGTTCTGGCGTGAGCAGAACAAGGAACTTGATGTCGTAGTGCTTAATATCGATTCAAGGGTTCCGATGGAAAATATGGTTAGTCTTTTTAACTCCATGCGGTTTGAAGAGCTTTACAGCATTCAGTTCAATGCTGAAGAGCTCGGACTGTACAATTGAAGGAGGGATGATGTCTGAGAGCAGAACTGAATTCGGGCACCCTTCCCTCCGATTTGAATTGGGAGTGGTTATTGGGCTTGCCATCCTGATAATGTTCTTCGAGTTCCTCCCGGCAAGCGAGCTGGGAAGGCTTTCGACAAGAACTTCTGATTCCGAGATGGAAGCGGTTGAAACAGACCTTGCGTTTGATGATGCCGTGGAAGAACAGGAAGAGGAAGTAGAGGAAGAACAGGAAGAGATCGAGCAGGAAACCGAAGAAATGGTAGAGGAAATTAATCAGGATATAACGTTGTCTCTGGACGCTGATACAGAAGGGCTTGAGACAGTCGAAACGATTGATCAGGGCGATGAGCTTGGAAGTGGTCAGTCAGAGGAAATGGGACCTCCAAGGTTCATGCCTGCAGAGGTACTTCCTGTCTGCACCTATCAGCCCCGCCCGGATTATCCGGCAATGGCTGCCCAGGCTGGAGTGGAGGGAACAGTCACTCTCTGGGTATATGTAGCAGCCAATGGCTCCGTTTCGGATGTGAGACTTTACAACTCAAGCGGAGTTAACTCGCTGGATCAAGCAGCTCTGTCAGCAGCATGGAATACATCCTGGACACCTGCTCAGAACAACGGTATTCCGGTAGGCGTATGGACAACGCTTACTGTCAATTTCACTCTTACGGAATAGAGAAATGTTAAATATGAAAATGGTAATAATAACAGCAATCGCGAAGCATACCGGGGTGGAAATAAGGACCCTCCATGCACCGCGAAATGTGAATTGGAGGTGAATGAGAGTATGAGGAACTCCAGGTACACTCGCGGGTTCCTGGTACTCACGGTGCTTGCAGTGTTCACACTGTCAGGTACCGGCATTGCTAGGGATGTGCAGGGAATTGATATACTGCGGGGCGGCGAGACCGATGACCGTCCGCCCGCTGTATGGATACTGCACAACCTGAGCAACGTTTGGAGTGCCTTTGTTAATATCGGACTGACCGGAGACTACCGGCCTGTCTATCCATCTATGGAATGGCCGGGAGGAGAGGGAAGCTACTATCTTTATGAGGGTGACTTCTGGTCCTGTGTGTATGGTCCGGTTACTCCTTCCGGTGCAGCAAGAAAATACGCGAGCGTTCCCGACGCTTCAACTTCATGGGAATTGCGACCGAGTGAGGGATACCCGGCTGAGAAGCTGATTCCGGGGCCGGTCGCGTTGGAGGAAACACACTACGGCTACGATGACTGGGATACCTCCTACAACGATGATCCCTATGGAATGGGTGTCTATCAGGAGAACTACGGATGGGGTACGCCGGCTTATAATAACTTCATCGTTGGTAACCACATAGTAACACACCACTCCGAGCATGGTAATCCGGGTGAGCAGCTTGAGGCTTTCGTAGTAGCTATAAGGGCCGACTGTGACGTTGCCACTATTGATGTCACCGAGTGTCATCTAGACGATCTTGTTTACTATGACGGTCATGCTATCTGGTGTAACGATCCCCTGGCGGAATTCGAGTATGTCTTCGATGGCGGAACCACAGCCAGCGAGCAGGACATATACACCTACCAGCAGAATCCTGACAACACCATGGATCCCGATGATCCCAACAACATCTGGTATTACTACAACTACCTCGGTGCAGATGGAATTCCTGATAACGATGTTGACCAGAACGGCGTCAGCGATCATTTCACGATCCTTTTCAGGACAGTGGGCGTAGACACCATCTGGACAGTGAATGAAGCCGGTCTGGACATGTTCAGCAACGGCATGCCGGAGAACCACTGGAAGCAAACGGTGGGCGACACGGTCTTCCATGTCGTTCCCCGCAACATGAGCTACATCTGGGATGGTGACAACCCCGGCTCCAGCGTTGATGACAGCGGAGAACCTACAATAGTTCCTCCGTGCAACGGTTTCATTGGCTGGAGACTTCTTGATTTCTGGATTAAAAAGGCTGACGGGACTATCGAACGTCCTATTGACGTCTACGATTATCCTATTCCCATTTCCCACTCATGGTGGAACTGGCATAGCGATCCGGGTACAGATGGGGAGAAGTACAACTACATGTGGGGTCAGAACCCTGATCTGAACGGTCAGACCAGTGGACCTCTGTACCTCCTTGACTGGGTCGGAAACGAAAGGGCACCAGAGGCCATTACACCGCTTAATCCAGGGCCTTTCCCCATTGTATACGATAACCCCATTGCTCTTGATTATCCTGTATTTGACTACAGGTTCCTCATAGCTGCGGGGCCTGTTGATCTGTGTGACGGCGACAGCCTTCATGTCATTGGAGGATGGCTCGTTGGAATGGGTCTTGCAGGTGCGCGTGAAGTAGCGGACAATATGCTGGACGCTTATTATCGTGATGGAGGCTGGGGAGTACCCGAGCTTCCACCTACTCCTATTCTTTTCTACGAAGCCGGCAACGGCCAGGTAGAACTCGAATGGGGTGCGAACGCTGAATCTTACGACGGTCTTGGTGGATATAACATCTACAGAACAACCTTCGAACCGGCTAACTGGGTTCTTGCTACATCAACTGAACCGGGTATTTTCTCATACACAGATACCAATGTGACAAACGGGTTTCCCTACTTCTACATAGTCTGCGCATACGACGAAGAGACAGGTGTAGAAAGCACCAAGTCGAACTACAAGCAGAGCATTGAGGGAACTCCTCTTCCAGTGGTTCCGGTTATGACTGCGGATGCCAACTGGAAAGAGAACGTGCAGGTTGTGCCCAATCCTTATAGAGGTTCAGCAGCATGGGAGCAGACTTACTTCGACAAAATAGCTTTCACACATCTGCCTGCCATGTGTAACATTCATATTTATACACTTGCCGGTGATCACGTGATCACCCTTGAACATCGCAGCTGGAGTGGAGACGAAGGCACGGAGTTCTGGGATCTGCTCAGCAGAAATGATCAGGAAGTCACGTCCGGTCTTTACATTTTCCGTGTTGAGACTGAAGAGGACTTCGTAATCGGCAAATTTGCCATCATTAAGTAGGAGAGGAGTGACCATGAAGTATACAGGTATAATCCTGACCGTAGCGGTCGCCGTTTTCCTGCTGTTCCCGACTTCTGCCGAGGCAACATCCTTTGCCAAGGTCGGGACTGCCGGCGCTCAGTTCCTGAAACTGGGACTGGGTGCTCGCGGAACCGCGATGGGTGGAGCGTTTATCGCTACCGCTGACGATCCCAGTGCTGCATTCTGGAATCCGGCCTGTCTCGTGAGAGTGCCCGGAATACAGGTGCAGTTCACAGGTACGCAGTGGTATGGAGATATTCTTTACGGTGGTGGTGTTGTAACAAAGGAGTTCAGTGGAATAGGAACTTTCGCTGTTCAATTTGCGATGCTGCAGTCCGGTGATATGGACGTAACCACCGTTGAACAACCCGAAGGAACGGGAGAGACTTTTACATGCAGTGATATGGTTGCAGGTCTTTCTTTCTCCAGGATGCTCACTGACAGATTCAGTGCCGGTCTTACCGTGAAGTATGTCAGAGAGCAGTGGGACGATGTCTCTGCAGGCGGAATTGCTGTTGATATTGGTACTCTTTACGACACGGGTTTCAAAACCCTTCGAATAGGAATGTCCATACAGCACTTTGGCGGCGAGCTTACTCCTGATGGGGAATACACTACGTGGTACAGCGGAGAGGATTCTCTGGAAGTGTACGAATCATACTCAATGCCAATGACTTTCAGGCTTGGAATGGCGATGGATATCATCAACAGAGGACCACACTTCCTAACAGTAGAAGTTGATGGAATTCATCCCAGCGACAATGTGGAACAGCTTGGAATAGGTGCCGAGTACTGGTACAATAATATGTTCGCCCTTCGTGGCGGCTATCGTATTAACACGGATGAAGAGGGTCTTACAGCTGGAGCGGGATTTAAGATCCCTGTTGGCAGCAATACTATTTCCCTCGATTACGCCTATGCGGATTGGAACAGACTGGAAATGGTTCATAGAGCCAGTCTGGGGTTCGCATTTTAGCTGACTTTAGTAACCCGCGGGGCAGATGATGTATCACTGCCCCGGTCGGTCGGAAGGAATGAATGACACTTCTTGCACTGGTACTTTCGGTACTCACCGGTTTCCAGGTGAACTGGAATGTTGAACCTGCCCGCGAGCAGGGGGGCGGTACAGTACACATGACTGTACGCCTTGATGAAGAGGATCTGCTCTTCGTGATAGAAGATGGATCAGAGGTCGCTTCGTGGGAAGCAGCCGCGATCATTGATGGTGAGTTAACCGTGAGAAGCAGTGAATCAGTATTAAAGAGCGAATTACCGGTAATCGAAACTCTTTCGATTCAGAATATACCGATAGGCAGTCATTTGCTGACAATTATTGTAAGGGATCTTGAAACTGGCAGGAGCTATTCATGGGAGGATGAAATAGAAGTTTCCCTGGTGGATAGTGCTTTCTGGTCTTCAGGCGGTCTTCAGGTTCTTGAGGGAGCAACACAGAGAGCTTCCGGTTCAACTGAAGTTGTCTGGAATGTTTACTCTCCCCTGCAATCCAATGAACCCGACTCCATTTGTGCCGCATATGTTCTGAGAGACGCGAGCGGCGTAACCAGGAGAGAGGGTTGGATGAATATGACAGCTTCTCGAAGTAGTTTTGAATGCACGGCATCAATTGATATTAATCGTCTTGATGCAGGCGAGTACGAAATACTTGCTGTAGTAATGCACGATGATGAGATTGTTGCTGCTTCCAGAGAAGGACTCGATCTTCTTCAGTCCTGGGATGTCTGGGGCGAAGATCCTGATCTGACTAAGAATTTAATCAGACCAATCGCGAGTTCAGTAGAAATGAGGGATCTCAACAACACAGAAGGACCATCCAGCCGAAACGCTGTGATGGCAGAATTCTGGCAGAAGAGAGACCCTTCACCGGGAACCGTTCGGAATGAATATCTGGAGGAGTATCTTACAAGGCTTGACTATATAGATGATCACTTCTCTGTTCTTAATACAATGGGTATCAATACGGACCGGGGGAGAGTATATATCCTCCTGGGTGAGCCGGACATTAACGAGAACAGACCACTTGAGAATTTCAGTCTTCCAAGTCAAACCTGGACTTATTTTACTCCAATTCTGGAAGTGACTTTCGTTGATTATGACGGATGCGGAGATTTCGAACTCTATACGGAATGGGAGGAGGTCAGGAATGCCTGGGAAAGGCATAGGATTTTCTAGGGCTATTGCGTTTCTAGCGATCTGTGGAATCGCTGGTGGTTCGAATCTCGCTTCGCTCAGCCAGGGTGATATCCGTTTTGGAATTGATACAGCTCTTTTCGATTACACCGGAACCGGTTCTCTCGGTTTGGAAATCTATCAGCAGCTGGATATCGGGCAGTTCTCCATGGATCAGGATTCAATGGCAAGGTTTACTACGCTTATTGTACTGATGACCGAAAATGGAGATACTGTATCGGTTGATCAATGGAACTCTGAGACTATCTGGGCTCAGAACAGATCGGTCGTCAACAGTATTGTTCTCTCTGTAACGCCCGGAGAATACGTTCTGAACGTGGCTGTAACGGATATCGGAAACGGAAGAGAGGGACAGTTGTTCCGGAGCTTTGAGATTGAATCTCCCGAGAACCTCAGCGAGATCGAACTCGCAAAAGCTGTTGTTCATGCTCAGGAGGAATCAAATAACCCTCTTAGAAAGGGTGAACTGATAATATATCCTGCTGCAAGTGGAAGTTTCACACTTCCCGGAGAGCATACACTTTACTTCTACGCAGAGATATATGGCGCGGGAGGCTGTACTCTGAGCATACGGAGTCAGCTGCAGAATTATGCCGGAGAGATCATATTCGCTCGACCATGGGCACCCTTGACGGTGCCGGATGGTGCGGATGCGGTTGGCCTGGTAGATAGTCTCGACTTATGTGTTGTACAGAACTCGGGTCTGCATAGATTGGTTCTGGCAACTGTCATTCAGGGCGATACTCTTGAAGTAGAAAAACTTATGATGGTGGGAAGGGAGGCGGAATCCATTTCTGAATCCGGTGAGGAATTATCGGAGGAGGTCACGGTACTGCCTTATCCTGAGCATTTCAGATTTATTCTATCTTCCAGAGAACTCGTTATTTATGACAATCTTGACGATAATGCCGCTATAAGGTTCTACTCTGCCTACTGGCAGGATAGAACTGAGCAGCGCCAGCAATTCGAGATCCGCTGCAGTGAGAGCGAGAGATACTCCGGTGCTTTTAAAGATGGCTGGGAAACCGACCGGGGAAGAGTATACATTATCTATGGACCCCCAGATGATATTGAAGCTGTTTTCTTTCAGGGAGGAGTGGATCCTTATGAGATCTGGTTCTACCACGAAGGCATGAATGAAAGGTTTGTTTTTGCCGACAGAAGGGGAACAGGAGAATACGAACAGATCTTCTCCACAATTGAAGGAGAGGTCAGCTATTCCAATTGGGAGGAAATGCTTTCAACTGTCAGTATCGGATCAGGTGGAGGCGAAGAAACCTTCCAGGAATGAAAGGTGAAGGGAAATAATGCCTGAAAGCACAGAGCATTGTGGAAAGGCATACGAATTTGTTGATGCGGTTTGCATACCGCTTAAAGTAGGAGGTCGAATATGATATTATTTGCGGGATCGCGCAGGATAGGCTTGCTTGCCATCCTGACGGCGCTCCTGTTACCGGCCCTGGGAGTTGGTGTGGCAAGTGCTGACATGAGTGTCGGGGA
>JAIOQY010000126.1 GCA_021108435.1 Candidatus Aegiribacteria sp. | reverse complement strand
ATAATCTTCCAATGAGATTATATGATTTGTATTCACGATTCAATCAGAAACAGATTAAAATAATAACTTCCATATCTGTGTATAATACAAATCAATTCAACCTGTCTGACATAAAAGAATCAAATCGATTCAATGAGATTCAGAACATAGAAAGCACTGTTTATTATAACTGGGGGGGGGGGTAGCTCTACATTACCCTCCCATCCGTCCTCCACCGAAGTTCTTTCAAAGTCAATGAAAATCCTAGATTATGACAGGAGAAAAAATGAAATATTTACTGATGATACTCGTGGTCATTGCAGCAACACAGGTAACAGCGTCAGGTGTTTATGATATTATCGAATCTCTTGCGGAAAGAGCTGAAGAAGCTTCGGTTTCATCGGAAGTGGAAGTAATTGAGCTTTTCCATGCTGAAACCCCGGAAGAACTTGAAGCTGCCTTAACCGATGGCTATCCCATGCCCTGGCTTGAAGAGATACTTAATGATGAAAGTATTCCCGAAGAAGACAGATACTGGCTGGATTGCAGAGTGAGGGCAGCGATAGCACAGGATCTCCATCTGTTCTACGATAGAGAAGGTAATCCAATACATGTGGAAGCTGCATGGATAAAACCTTCAGAAGGTTACTGGAGAGAATCGTTTATGATTTCACCAATAGGAGACCAGTCTTTATCATATCCTGTTGAAGGTGGGGGACATTTACATGGTGAACCTGGTTCTCTAGTTGATTCATATGGAAATGAAATTGGTCAATATAGTATTACCGCTCTTGGCTTTAGAGGATCAAGAGATGGTTCTCTATTCACTAGTTCATTGTGCAGAATACATGGACAGTATCATCTTGTATTACTTTATTCAGACAAAAATTATTTTGTATCTTCTATAGAGATGGATTATGGCAGATGCGGAGTAAGTCAGTCCGGTGAATATGTGATACTTGCAGCTCATGGTTCAGATGATCCATGGGGAGATGATGATATCCCCCCCAGAGCAATCCTTTTGAATAGATCGGGAGAAGTGGTCTGGGAGACTGAACTGAAGATGCCCCCTATTGGTAACCCAACACCCGTTATCTCGCCCGATGATAGATACTGTGCTGTGGTTTCGCATGCATCCAGTGCAGAAGACAGACTGAATTTGCTGCTACAGGTTTTCGATATGGAAACAGGGCAGGAAGTCTGGAGGTTAGAGGAGCCAACAGGAACGAGAGTAACTTTCTCACCAGATGGTGGAACAGTTTTCATTCACGGGAAAATTAATGAATCTCATGCTATCCATATTTCTACTGGAGAGGAATTATGGAATGATAGCAGGATATCAGCCGCTACCCTTGAATATTCGGAAATTAGATATCTGAAAGGTTCCAACAACGCTGAATATCTCATAGCAGTAATCCGTCAACAAGATGCTCCAACAGAAGACTGGTTTCTGGCCTTATTTGATAATCAAGGTCAAGTACTGGCAGTTGATCATATCAATAGCAGTATGGATGTATCGCCAAACGATTATTTTGTCATTTCGGGGAATTATCCTCCAAGAACAGACTACTCTGACTCATCAGTATCTGTATCCAGGATAATCAAGGCAGGTGAGTAGGATGAAGGCGGTATCATTGTCCATTGCACTTTGCTGTGTTCTTCTATCGCCTGTATTCGCTATTCCCTGGCCTTTGGGTGATGGAGCCACGGGCTGGGAGAGCATTTTCCCGGTAACCAGTACTTATGGCAATTTTGATCAGAGTCTGTTCTGGGTATATGTTGATTCAACCTATAATCTATACAATTTCCACAATGCCATCGATATATCTTTCGCTGCTGCAGGCACTGAAAACATCAGAGCTGTGCAAACCGGGATTTTCGAAGATTGCAGACCAACAGATACTACAGAGACCGAATGGTTTTGCCAGATCTTTGCGGAGGATTCCACCTATGGCTGGCACTATGGTCATTTGCAGGGAGATGATGGCGTTCCCTTGAGTTTGGATTCAGTACAAGTGGGCGTTGACATATGCACATATGGCGATCTTCTCGGCACCATGTCAGATTCGATCCCTGAAATGCATCTTCATTTCTTCCGAACTGATCAGCACACATTCACTAACGGCAATGTAGGTATAGATAATCCACTTGATTATCTGGATTCAATCCCTTCTGGTGTCAATAACTATACGTGGGAGATACTCACATCAACTCCTGCTGTTTTCTTCCTTCCTCAGCGGGATGCCATTTACGGAAGTGATTCATGGACGGTATTCTACGATCCACCAGACAGTCTATCTCCTGGAGGTAATCCAGGACTGGTCAGAGCTGATACATTGGATCGAAGTGAGCTTTCAAATGCAATTGATATTTTCTATGGATGCAATGCAAAAGGATACCCGCAGGGTTCCTCCGTTAACGATTCGGGTATACCCCAGAAGATACTGTGGTCTCTACTGGGGTGAAATGCTGTTTCCGATTCATGGGAATCAGTATTTACTAGATATGTCATCGATTTTGATGGAGAAATAGGAGCTGCTCCTGAACACTGGAAGGAGTTCCGGCGTTTCTATTTTCCATATTTCGCGTGGCAGCTGTTCTATTCATCAGAAGGAACCTACATTTCCTGCCTCACCAACTGCGGAGATGCTGAGGCCTGGAACGGCATCAACAATATCGATGAGAACTGCTGGCAGACAGATTCAGACAATCAGTTTTCAGGAACGACAACCAATCCAGTTCTTGCAGCTTTTCCTGATGGCCCCTACAGGATAGATGTAACGAGTTACGCGTGGGATACTACTGTTACTAATCCTGTTTCGTTGGATATAGAGCTTCACAACTTTTCCCCTGTAGTTGAGGAGGTTGTAATAACCTGCGAAGGCAGAACGATCTGGCAGGCTTTCTGGACAGCGGACGGATTGGAACCTGATTGGCACAATCCTGTTGATCTTGCAGTTCTTCCGGATCAGACTCTTGATGTAATGGTTGTTTTCTCGGAGCCGATGGATACAACATCCGTTACCGTTACGGCTGGAGTTTTATCACCATACAACGATATTACGGCATCTGACGCTGGATTGAACTGGAGCTGGACGAACTGTCCTGAGGAACCTGAGTACAAAGACACCTGGCATGGTGTTTTTAATGATCTTACCGGCTGTACTTTCGGGAGAATGACACTCAGCATACAAGCACAGGATCAGGATGCCAATGATCTGACTGATCCATCAGTTACCATTTCTGATGGTCGTTACAACGACATCCATCACAGTTTTTCGGTTATGGGCTCCCAGCCCGGCTGGCCGGTAACACTCAGTGCCAAAGTCTATGGATCACCTGTACTTGGTGATCTTGATGATGACGGAGATCTTGATGTGGTTATTCAGAGTACGGATGGCTGGGTTCATGCTCTTTCGGACAGTGGCAATACAATTAACGGCCATTGGCCGAGAGAGTCCGGAATCTGGGGTGTTGCCAATGTATACTCAACGCCATCAATAGTTGATCTTGATGGAGACGGAGACAACGATATTCTTGCTGTGAAGGAGAATGGGTGTAATGCCTGGGATGTTGCTACAGGCAGCAGTATTTCCGGCTGGCCTGTTACACTGGGTTTTCCTTCTCAGGGTTACTACCCCACTCACACATCTCCTGCAATTGGGGACGTTGATAATGATGGGCATCCGGAAGTGGTTATCTGTCGCTGTCTTTCCGATACAACTCCAAGTGAGCATACGGTGTTTCTGTTTGAGCATACTGGATGGGATGCTACCTGGAGTGTGAATCTTGATTACCCTGGAGGTGAATCAGTAGCAAGCACTCCTGCGATCGGGGATGTTTCATCTAATCATTCCGGTCTTGAAATAGTAGTATGTACTTCCGATGATTTCGGTTATGCATGTGATCTTACTGACCAGAGGAATTATAACAGTGGAATTTATCTTCTGGATCCTGATAATGGTGATATAATCTGGGAGACTTACTTCAATTGCCATTTCTACGCTTCCCCAGCGGTAGCAGATATTGATAATGATGGTGTAAACGAAATTATAGTGGGTACTTGTGGAGGTTCTTATACAAAGAAGGTTTTAGTACTCAACGGTAATACCGGTGCAGTGGAGCATACCTGGAATGTAGGCGGCTGGGTAATGGGCCCCGTAGCCATTAGTGATATTAACAGCGATGGATGTCCTGATGTGGTTGCATCCGTTAATGGAGGAACGGTTGAGTGCTGGTCTGGTGCTGATTATCTGCCACTGGTAGGATTTCCGGTGACAGTTGGCAGTAATCCTTCAAGAGGTCCATCCATAGCGGACATCGATGGAGATTTCAAGCTTGAGATAGTAGTCGGAACGGCCAGTGATTCACTGTACGCCATCAAATTTGACGGCACTATCTGCAGCGGCTATCCTGTAGCCTGCGGGAATGGAGTTTACGGTCAGGTAGCCCTTGGCAACATCGATGACGATGATGGTCTTGAGATGATATTTGCCGATGACAGCGATCCTGTACTTTACTGCTACGATCTGGGTGCGGGTTCATTCCCAGCAATGATGCCGTGGCGCCAGTTCCAGCATGACAGCTGGCATAGCGGGTTCTACAATGCAGATAATACGATACCTGAACCGCCCACCAATCTCAGCGGTGAGATAACGTATACCGGAACCGGTTGTGAAGTTGATCTTGAGTGGGATCTTTCGGTGAATGATCCATGCTCATCCAGTCCTGAGGAGCCCACGGATGTGATAGCATATATGATAATGAGAAGGTTCTCATCGTCTCTTAGGTTCAGACCAATTCAGAAAGTCCAAGCAGGAGACAGTTCATATACTGACATCTTTTCTACCAGTCCCATGAATTCACAGGTATTCTATGCGGTAGTTGCTCTGGATGGAACTAACGAGTCCGCTTACAGCAATATCATCCAGTTTTCCACCAGCCCTTCAGGAGTTATCTCCCTTGGCTGTTCTGTGATTGAAGAGTTCAGTGATAGAATAGAACCTCGAACAACAGACGAGTTATCTCATAATGATAGAACATCGATTAGTGAGAGAACGTTTGAAACAATACCAACCGCAGCGCTTGATGCACTTCCTTCAATCGGCAATCCTGGCTGTCTGACTGATGGTTCAGTAGAAGTCTGCTATGAACCATCTCCGGGAGCAGATGCGATTGTAATCGATCTTGGTGAGGAATGTACTGTAACATCAGTCATTCCCGAGAGAATATCAGACACTTCTCTTGATACAAGCGCACGGAGAGTTGAATCCGTTCGAACAGATGAGACTGTCCATGAAGATGAGTTTTCTCTGATAATCGAAGTCGCCGGTTCTGATAGGGAGTTCTATCTATTTGCGGCTGAATCACCGAACAGTTCAGAGAGTATCCGCTATGTCAGGATACGTGGAGCTTCCGGTCTTTCAGAGGTCAGCGTTTACGGAGAACGGGAATCTGAGAAAACATCCTCATCCGTTGAGATTACCCGCAGTGTTGAAGACGCAGGCTGGATGTTCACCATACCTGTAGTTGAATATTCTGAAGAAGCTCTGGTGAAGATATTTGATGTTTCCGGCCGCATGATCTGGAGCGGTCAGTGTGAATCGGGGAGTATTCTTCACTGGGACGGTTATACAGATGATAGAACACCTGTACCCAATGGAGTATACCTTCTTCATTGCAGCATCGGTTCTGAGGTCAGCACCGGGAGTTTTGTCGTGAGGAGGGAGTAGCGTAAACAATAAGCATTTGTAAACCACTTCTTATAAAAGTGGTAACTTGGTTTTGTTGAAGCCCCCACTTCTTAAAAGGAGCGGGGGCTTTTTCTATTCAATTATGAACACGCTACATAAGGCTATTCTACGCCAAGATCCTGTGCTTTCTGCATCGCATTAATGGCGTCATTTCTCCGGCCGAGTCTACTGTAGGTGCTGGCCAGAAGTTCCCAGTAACGGGCATTATCAGGATCGAATTCGAGCGCTGTTTCAAGGGCTTCCGCAGCTTCATCATCCATTTCTTTCCTGCTGTAGCAGGCGAACTTGGTATAGTAAGCGTTTCCCAATGCATCATTCGACAGACCCTCTATCATTATCGCAGAATCAAGCATCGATAGAGCTTCGTCATAATTCTCCATAACGAAATGAGCATGAGCAAGTGTAGAAAGAACTATGAAATCATTTCCAATAAGATCCTGAGCAGCGTTAAGCTCGTTGATAGCCTGATCGAAATTTTCCATTTCGATATAAGCGTATCCTTTAGAGATCATCATATTTGCCTTGAGTTCGCTGGCCTCTTCAGGATCAAGCCAGCCTTCTGATACACCCAGCTCAATCTGAATGAAAGCTTCATCGAAAATGCCAATTGCGGATTCGTAATCACCTTCAAGCATATATGTATCAGCTATCGCTTCAAGTATATCAACATTAGTCGGATCAATTTCGATTGCTTTGAGATATTCAGCCTTTGCCTGCTCAAGAAGACCAGGGACATCTTCTTCAGGAGCATTCAGGGATATAATGCTGAGGACACTTCCAGAATTGTATAGAGCCTGTATACATGTGGTTATAATCTGGTCGAGATTCTGAGAATAGAAATTGGCCATATATGGATCGGACGTTTCTGAAATCTCATGTTCCAGGACTGGAATAAGAGCCAGTGCTTTCTGGGAAGCGGTCTGGAAAGACTCAAGCGCAGCAGCATGGTCACCGTATACATTGAGATTGATGTCACCCATCATAAGATCAAAATCAGGTCTTTCAGGAATGATTTCAGCACCTGTTTGCAGAAGTTCAACTGCTGAATCAATGTCTCCTTCGTTCATAACGTAAGCTGCAGCGTTGAAGAAAGTAAACCAGTACTCTGAAATATCAAGTTTGCCTTCAGTATCAAGTTCCCAGGTTTTCTCGAATGATTCCGAGGCATTAAGCCACCGGTTCATGCTCACCTGTGCCCGACCTCTCCAGAACCATATTTCAGCGTTGAGCGAGTCACCTTTGGCAATAACACTGTCAGCAAGATGAATAATGTCTTCATATTCCTGATTCTGCATGTGAACCTTCATGCCGGTTACAACCGGTGACGAACAGGCTGCAATTGTCATAAGAAGTGCAATCATTGTAACGATTACGTGTCGATTACTTATCCATTTACTCAATGGGAGCCTCCATTTCAGATGTTTTTCAGTTATCATACTTAAAAATGCGATTGTTAAATCTGACAATACAATCTCTGGAAGTCAATATTGACATCAATATACGCAGCATTCAGTTTACTAGCATCGAGAGGAATTGCATTTGGTCTCCATAATAGAATTGTTTCGAACGTTTTTCAGTTTACTGGCGATTTCAGGTGGTCCATCATTTACTACAGTGCCTATTGATGATACCGTTACAAGGGAAGCTGTAATACTAATAGACCATCAAACCATAGTTTTTCTTGAAAATGGAAGGGAATCGAATCTTGCTCTGGTATCTACAGGCAGGGCAGGATACGATACTCCTACAGGTACTTTTGAAGTGTTATATAGAAGACGTGCACCTGTTTCCAGTTCATACGGCATAAGAATGCCATACTGGCTGTGCATACATCCTTCTGGTCAGATCGGGCTTCATCAAACCTTCAGGAGCGGAACCAATACACTCGGAACAAAACGGTCGCATGGGTGCGTGAGGATGGGTCAGATAACAGCAAGCTGGACCTACTACTGGCTCAAGGTCGGCTCAACTGTGAGAATTCAGGCAGAAAGCCCCAGAAGAGTTTAACTCCTGCCCAGGATCAGATCTTCTAATCAAAATATAGATAGTGAAATAACAGATCTTCGGTTTAGAATGCCAATATAATCAGCTTATATCCTTTGATGATGTTCTGGGAATCGTTATTTGTTCTACAATTTCAACAGAGGCTGTGAGAACGATCTAAATCAGCAGACTGCAATGACATGACTTTAGAAGAACATAGCTGCAGTTCTGTTGAATCTGGTTGTTATATGCTCTACGGGTTTCCTGCGAATTCGATCACATTACCATCTGGATCCGAGATCTTGAACATTGCGAATTCAGGTGAATACTCCTGATAATCCTCACAAATCGATACTCCGAGATTCTTCAAAATTTCGTATGTAGCCTTTACGCTTTCCGTTTCAAAACACGGGCTGAACTCAGCGTAATTTCCAGATTCTGCTACCTTAGATTGCCGTCCAGGCTCCAAATATAATGTGAGGTCGCCTGAGCGCAGTGTCAATCCTGGAAGTACTTCGCCGATCTGTCTAAACCCAAGAATCTCAGTGTAGAATTTGACTGATCGGTCCAGATCCGAAACATATGCACTTAAAACTTGCAGTCCTTTTACAGCAATCTTGGACATATCTTATCCTTTCAAGCAGATAATATAGAAGAGGTGGCAAGTGGTTAATGAGGGGAGTTTCAGATCAGGTCGGGTTTCTCCTTTTCCAGCCTGGCCACTACATCCTTGAGTTTCTGGGAATATTCGTCGCTCATTACCAGGGTCACCGAATCGGTTTCCACAACTGAAACGTTCTTCAAACCCATGAGGACAGTGAGCTTCCCCTCATTCCATACGGTTGTGTTTTCACTGTCTACTGATATCACTTCACCTCTTGCCACATTACATTTTCGGGCGGTTGGCCAGTCACCTATATCGTTCCATCCAAATCTGGCCGGAACCATGGCAACATTTTCAGCTTTCTCCATAACACCGTAATCGATGGAAATAGAGGGGAGTGAATTGTAACGGGACGGTTGCGGTAACGTGTCGGAATCAAGCTTCTCAAGCCCCTCTGCAAGTTCGGGAAGGTGCAGGGAAATCTCTTTAAGGATTGTATCCGCTCTCCAGACGAACATCCCGGCGTTCCAGAAGAATTTATTGCCTGCAACATATTCCTTTGCGGTATCCAGATCAGGCTTCTCCCTGAAAGCAGAAACTCTGTAAACATCTCTTCCGATCTCCTCCCCCTGCTCAAGATATCCATATCCTGTGGAGGGATGGTCCGGAGGAATACCTACTGTAACCAGCATTCCGTCCATGGCAGGCCCGATTGCGATGGAGAGAGTTTCTCTGAAGCCTTCAGGATTATCAACAACATGATCTGAAGGAACGACAGCCATGATAGCAGAACCCTCTCCCCTGTTGAAAAGGGTCCTGGCAACCCAGCCTATGCATGCTGCCGTGTTCCTGCCTGTTGGTTCAAGCAGAAGGTTCTTCTGGTCCATGCATGGAAGCTGTTCGAGCACTGTTTCCCTGTGATCTATCCCGGTAACAACCATAATCCGCTCGGGATCGCAAATTCCCTTGAATCTGATAGCTGTTTCCTGGAGCATTGATTTTTCACCGGTAAGCTTCAGAAACTGCTTCGGCATTTTTCTGGTGGACAGCGGCCAGAACCTTGTACCTCTGCCACCTGCCATAATTACTCCGTATAATGATGCTTTCATTATTTCCCCCCGGGTTCCACGATATACCCTGAACCGTTCAGTCTGAACATTCCTCCATTCATATCCGCGATCAGGCAGACAGGGGAATGAATTTCAATATTCTGGATGTAAAGATTGCCGGTCGCCAGAAAAAAGAGGCCTCCAGGTGGAGGATCTACTTCTAATTGGCCAATACAATTTCTAATGCTGTAGTTACAGTTATTAAGCGCATACATGTCAATAGCTCCATGTTTTCCGGCTGGAACAGGCCTGCCGCCTGAACCCCAGTCAATTGCCTCGATCCCCATTTTCAGATGAAGCTGACGAGATTCTCCATTATTTCCTGTTCGTTCCCAGTCGTAAAGTCTGTATGTGACATTACAGTTGCTCTGAACCTCTAGAATCTCCAGACCGGGGCCGAGTGAGTGAACGGTTCCCGGAGGGATATGATAAATATCACCGGTTTCCAGACAAATCCTGTTCAGCACTTCCTCCGCTCTTCCCAGCCGGATGAATTCCAGAAAACAGTGCCTGTCACTATTTATTCCGCCCATCATCCATGCGCCGGTTTCGGCCTGCAGGACTATCCAGGTTTCCTCCTTGAACAGACTGTCTTCATCCATACCGGGATGAACCTGAACTGATAGACGGTCTGCCGTATGAAGTGTTTTCAGAAGGATCGGGTATACAGTCTTCCCAGGGAGATTCCCCGATGATACGAGAGAATCTACTGTTGCTTCAGTACCGGAAATCGGATCTGTAAGAGATGAAGAGCAGTCCTTCTCTTGAAAAAGCCACCATATCTCACCAACGGGGGTTTCAGATCCTTCTTTCTGAAGGCTGCCCCATATTCTCCTGAGATATCTGGGTTTCGAAAGATAGAGCACCTTTCAATCACCAACTGTCATGCGTGAAAGCATCGCATTTAAAATAAGTGGTCCTGTGAAATCCCTCTCGGGATGCCACTGCACAGCTAAAACACCGCCATCATCCGATTCAATCGCTTCAATGATATCATCTGATGACTGTGCGGCTAACAGGAAGCCCTCCGGCATCCGCGAAATCCCCTGGTGATGAAAAGAACTTACTTCAGCTTCTGATCCGAGTATTCCATGAAGAACGGTATTATCCATTATTCTGATTGTGTGTTTTCTGGGAATATGTGGTTTTCCATAATGATCCAGTGCTCCCTTTATCTGAGAAGGAATATCCTGAATAAGTGAAACACCTTCTGCTATTCCTATAAGCTGCATTCCAAGGCAGATACCGAAAACGGGTTTTCCCATCGCTCTCGCGGATCTATACATGTCTATCTCCCAGATAAATCTTTCCCGACTGCAGTTTTTCGATCCATTATTTTTCTGACCGTACAGCTCCGGGTCAGGATCACCGCCTCCTGTTAGAAGAACCATGTCTATTATGTCCAGAATATCCCGGTACTCCTTTCCGGCTGGTATGATTCCAACAGGCAGAGCACCCGCTCCGGCTATCAGTTCAGCATATGTCTGGTTCAGACCGAAACACCATTTACCAAAGGAATCAGTCTTCTGCTGATCATTTTTGTACCAGCTCAGCGTAACGCCAATAACAGGTTTTCTCATCCTGTTATCTCCGTCATTCTGGCAACGGCGGCAAATGCTTTTTCTCTGATTTCCGGATCTAGACGGACTGCAGGCTCAAGATTCATGAGAGAATCAAGTATCTTTTGGAGTGTAGTAACCTTCATATTAGGACAGTATATTTTGCCGGCTGCGATGAATTCTCTTTCAGGGTAGAGGGTCTTAAGCTTGTAAACCATCCCCTCTTCCGTGCCTATAATGAACCTGGTCGCGCTGGAACTGCTGACATGACGAATCATACCGCCTGTTCCAAGTACGGCGTCGGCAAGCTCCCATATTTCAGGGGATGTTTCCGGATGGACCAGCAGTTCTGCATCAGGCCATTCTTCAATATGCTTCTCAATATCATGAATATCAGCGACCGCATGGGTTCTGCAGGCACCGTTCCAGACATGAATCTCTTTATCCGACCTGCGGGATATGAACATTCCAAGATTCCTGTCAGGAGCAAATATCACGCTGTCAGATGGAACACTTTCAACTACTTCAAATGCGTTAGCCGATGTACAGCAGGCATAACTTTCAGCCTTCACTTCAGCAGGAGAGTTGACATAGAGTACTGTAAGGGAGTCTGGAAACATTGCCTGAAGTGATCGAAGCGAAGGAACGTCTATACAGTCAGCGAGCGGGCATCCAGCTTTCGGTTCAGGAAGCAGTACAGTCTTGTCAGGCGCAAGAATATGGGCGGTTTCGGCCATGAATCTGACTCCGCAGAAAACGATAACTGAAGCATCGGTTGATGCCGCTATCCTGCTTAACTGAAGGGAATCATCCACATGATCAGCGATATCCTGTATCAGAGGAGGCTGATAGCTGTGAGCAAGGATCACCGCGTTCTTTTCGGTTTTCAGTCTTTGGATTTCCCGGATGACAGATTCTTCCATTACAGCTTCCGTTCAAGTCGTTCCGCAGCAGTGATAATTCCTCCACCAATAACAGCAGTATCGAGATATACAGCACACACCTGCCCCGGCGCAACAGCATCCTCGGGTTCTTTGAATTTCACATGGATTGAATCATTCAGAATTTCCAGATCAGCGGCCGCAGTTCTTCTGCGATACCTGATCTGAACCCTCGCTTCAATACAGAACTCGGAAGGTTTGTTGAACCAGTTTATACTTCCAACGGTACAACCTGATGAAAGAAGATCCTCTCGATCACCAACTGTGACAACTCCGGAGGCAGAATCAATTGAGACCACATACATCTTTCGGCCGAAAGCGCCAAAGCCCTTTCTCTGCCCGATAGTATAGTTCGCTATTCCCTGATGAGTACCGATAACCTCTCCGGAAGTATTAAGTATCTCACCCGGTTCTTCTCTGTCAGCCAGCAGCTCGAAACAGAGATCCATGCTTTCATCTTTTCTGAAAGGCAGGCCTCCGGTAATCGCCTCTGATTGAACTTGCGCTTTAGTCATATCACCAAGCGGAAACACACATCTTGAGATTATCCTGCTGTCCACCATCGAAAGAAAATAGCTCTGATCTTTTGAACTGTCCGCTCCCCGCATTACATGATCGCCCTGTTTTCGCGAATAGTGACCTGTTATGAGAACTTCAGACGGTTTCAGTATCTCGTGCAGCATTCCCAGTTTGATTCTGGCATTACATCTGGCACATGGATTGGGCGTCAGCCCTATTGAGAGCATATCCTGTGACCACTCAATCACATCGGTCTTGAACCGCTCCGATGCGTCCAGCCTTATCAGCTGTACACCAAGGAAATCAGCTACTTCTTCTGCGGAAGCAGGAATACCTCTACCGTCAGTATCAACATATCCTGCCCTGACATTTCTGTACCGCCCGATTGCAAGGCTCAAGGCAAAGGAAGAATCGACTCCGCCGGAAAGCGCAACCAGTGCATCGGAATTCTGATCATGCACCGAATTTTGCCAGCTTCCCGGCTGAAGCCAGAAGGAGCGGCATGAGATCCGTTGCTCTGAACGAACCCAAGGCACCTGAGAGAGCTTCTCTTTCTGAAAATACTTTACTGTATCCTACTCTCTGAGGGCCACCGTTGATAAGCACCGGAACAGGATGCCAGCTGTGCAGTTTCATAGGACATGGCGTACTGTGATCTCCAGTAACACAGACTACATCAAAGCCCAGTTTCAGGAATGAAGGGAAGTGTCTGTCAAACTCTTCGATAGCCTTGATCTTTGCAGGCACGTTTCCATCTTCTCCGGCGCTGTCCGCCGGTTTATGATGAAGGAAAATAAAATCATGTCCACTTTCAAGCGCGTTAGCCGCAGCTCTGGCCTGACCATCCAGATCCTCGGGTTCACATTTGAGAACATCCATACCTGCGAGTCTCGCAACACCTTTGTACATCGGATAAAGCGCAGCAACTGCGGGAGTAAGCCTGAAACAATCTCTTATGGATGGGAATTCCGCATAGAGGGAAAAACCGCGCAGAATGATGAAATTTGCCGGATGTTTTCTATGCAGGATTCGCCCGGCTTCAATAATAAATTCTCTGACAACCCGTGCGGACTTCCCTGGACCAGTGACATTGACAGGCTTTTCCCCTGTCAGTCCGGGATCGGTATCCTCAATATTATCATCAAGACCTTCTCCCCGGAATACTATACATGCTCTGTGCTGTTTAACGGGAAATACGAATGTCTCAACATCTCTTATCTCTATGTCTGACAGAAGTTCAACCAGCTTAATACATCTTTCTGTGGATATTCTCCCTGCTCTTCTATCGGTTACAACGCCATCATCGTCTACCGTACAGAAGTTGATCCTGGCCACAAGATCCCCATATTCCAGGTCAAATTCCATTCCGAGCGCCGCGAGGACTCCCCGTCCCACATCGAAAGCAACTGGATCATACCCGAAGAGAGCAAGATGCGCCGGACCACTTCCGGGCGTGATTCCAGGGGACACCGGAATATGCAAGCCAAGCGCGCTCTCAGACGCAATTCTGTCAAGATTTGGAGTTTCCGCTGCTTCAAGAGGCGTTCTGCCGCCAAGCTCAGCGTTTGAAACATCCCCAACACCGTCTATGACCGCGAGCAGTATCCTCGAATCCGTCTTTCGAGCCAGTTCTTCTGTTAATCCTTTATACATTATGCGCCTCAACTCTCAGGATTTGAACGAAATTCCTTCTTGAGAAGTTATCTCTCCGGCCAGGAATGGTAACTCTCCTGATTCCTGAAGGATCTCCAGAGTTCTGTCTGAATCGCTTCTTTCGACAACTATCAACATTCCTGCACCCATATTGAAGGCTTTACGCATTTCAACCTTATCTATATTCCCGCACTCCCGGATGATTTCAAAAATACCTGGAATCTCCCACTTCTCATCTATCAGCGCGCCGCATCCTTCAGGCAGGATTCTCGAAAGATTCCCGGGTATTCCTCCACCTGTAATATGAGCGATTCCCCGTATCACACGCTCCTTCAGCAAAGGCTTTATCACGTTCAAATAACTTTTATGAACCGCAAGAAGAGCTTCCCCAATCGAGGAACCCTCAAGCAGAGCGGGTCTATCCTCAGGAGACATTTGCGAAATTTCGAACAGAACTTTCCTGGCAAGAGAATAACCGTTCGTATGCAACCCGTTTGAAGGAAGACCAATGATGGTCATACCAGGACGAATGGACGAACCATCAATAATCATGCTTCTGTCCACAAGCCCGATAATTGTCCCGGCCACATCATAATCACCTTCATTGTAGAATCCTGGCATTTCAGCGGTTTCACCACCCAGAAGCGCGCATCCGTTCTCCCTGCACGCGACAGCAAGCCCGTGAACGATGAGAGCAACCACGGAAGCTTCCAGTTTCCCGCACGCAATGTAATCCATGAAGAAGAGAGGTGTAGCTCCCTGAACCAGAATATCATTAACACAGTGATTGACCAGATCCTGACCCACAGTATCGTATTTCAAGGTCATGGAGGCAACTTTCAGTTTTGTACCTACACCATCAGTACTTGCAACCAGTACAGGATTCTCCGTACCGGGGAAATCAGCCTGAAAAAGCCCCCCGAAGTGACCCAGATCAGAAAGTACTTCTTTTGTGAATGTATCTCTTACATTCTCCTTCATCAGGGCAATGGCTTTCTCCCCCTCCTTAATATCAACACCACTGTCGCGGTAGTTGATCTGCGTCATAATTTCCATTCTCCAAGCTGGTTTGTAGACAGGTAATAATCCATCCTCGAATCAATCTCTTCACGGGTTATTTCTCTCAGTTTTTCAATGCCGAAACCATTAACCGCGTAACTTGCATTAACTGATCCGTATGCAAGCCCTTTTTTCATACTGTCAAAATTAAGATCACTGTCACTCCCCGCGAGGTATCCAAGCATTCCCGAGGCGAATGTATCACCAGCTCCGGTAGGATCAATAACCTCATCAAGAGGGTAAGCCGGCAGAATGAAAGGTTTGTCTCCACCGAAGATCATCGCTCCGGCTGCACCCATTTTAATAACGACATACCTCGGACCGGATTTCAGAATGAATTCCGCGGCATCGAAGAGATTTCTTTTCCCTGAAATCTGTTTTGCTTCCGAAGCATTTACAAAAACAATATTAACTTTTCTGAAGACTTTCAGCACCTTGTCTCTCTGCTGATCAATCCAGAGATTCATGGTGTCCACAGCGATCCAGCTGGGATTATGAACCTGATCGAGAACATCAAGCTGAAGCGAAGGATCTATATTTGCCAGGAAGATATATGGAGTATTCATGTAATCCTCCGGTAGTTTCGGCTCAAAGCTGGCGAATACTCCGAGTTCTGTCCTGATTGTTCTCGCATCACCGAAATCAGGACCGTACACGCCCTCCCACCGGAAAGTGGGACCCTGTCCTGTGACGAGACCCCTGACATCAATTCTCCGTTCAGCAAGGAATCTTTTTTCTGACATCGGGAAATCAGGTCCAACAACTCCCACAATCCTGATAACATCAAAGCATGATGCTCCAAGTGAAAAATAGACCGCGGAACCACCAAGTGTTTCCTCCACCTTGCCTGCGGGTGTTGTAACTGTATCCAGAGCAACAGAACCAACTACAAGAAGTGCCATGATATAACCTGTCCTGTCTGTAGAATTGTGTTTTACATTCTTTCCGGGGCGTCTATCCCCAATATCTCAAGCAGACCGCTTATACTGCGCCTGCATGCTTCGCAAAGCATCAACCTTGCTGAAGAAGCATCAGGATTATCCGAATCAACTATTCTTTCGTGCTGATAGAACCTGTGAAATCCTGTAGCCAGATCTGCAAGGATCTCCGTAAGCCTGTGCGGTTCGCAGACTTCTGCAGCTGCAGCTATTCTGGATGGAACAAGTTCCAGCAACCGCATAAGTTCCCTTTCATGTTCACCATCAAGAAGATCTGCGGACAAAGCGGTATGCTCATCCGGCAGGCTGATTCCCGCTTCCTTCGCTGTACGCATTATCCCTGAAATTCTGGCATGAGCGTACTGTACATAATAAACCGGATTTTCATTTGATTCTTTTCTGGCAAGATCAAGATCGAAATCCATGTGGGCTTCAGCTCTTCTAGTGAGGAAAAGATACTTCGTAACATCAACTGAACCCGCTTCGTGAATCAGCTCCTTCAGAGTGACAAATTTCCCGGCCCTGGTCGACATCTTGATCTTCCTGCCTTCTCGAACCAGTGTAACAAACTGATGAATAATAATTCTTAATCTGTCAGAAACAGTGGTACTGCCAAGAAGAACCTCAAGTGCTGCTGTCACATCCTTGCTGGTATCCAGATGATCCGCCCCGAATACATCGATCATCCGATCATATCCTCTGGAGAATTTATCAATATGATAGGCAATATCAGGCAGGCGATATGTGTACATTCCATTATCTCTGACAATGACTCTGTCCGAAGGTCTGCCAAGGGCAGTAAATCTCAGCCAGAGTTTTTCCGGTTCATCATTATCAGGATAAACCAGGCTTTTTCCATTAATCTCAATCAAAGAGAGTTTTTCTATTGTTGAGCGTACTGCATCCGGTATTAATTCGCTTTCCGCGAAATATCTGTCGAATTCGATATTCAGCAAAGAAAGGTCTGATTTGATGAACCCTATCGCCTTTTCCTTTGCGAATGTGATGAACTCATTACTGCTGTCCTCCCATGATAGATCTGAACCCTGTTCATCGCGGAGTTCATGAGCCCATTCAATGATATAATCCCCATGGTACCCACCTTCGGGAATTTCCGCTTCATCGCCATCAACAGCTTTGTATCTTGCAGCCAGAGACATTCCCAGAAGCACCATCTGACGCCCGGTATCGTTGAAATAGTACTCCCTGCTGACTTCCCATCCTGTAGCTTCAAGAAGACTACTGATTGATTCTCCAAGCACTGCCTGCCTGCAATGACCCACTGTAAGAGGTCCGGTAGGATTCGAGCTGACGTATTCAACGAGTGCTTTTCTGCCGTTGCCAATATCAGGGAGAAGAGATATCAAGCTTCTGGAAGCAAGCATGCCGGAGACGGATACAAGATACTGAAGAGACAGCGTGAAATTGATAAAACCAGGGCCGTCAACGCTTACACCGGATATCCAGGGCAGTTTTCCTTCTATACTTTCAGCAATCACTGATGCAATTCTTCGGGGATTGTCATGGACTATCCTGGCAAGCTTCAAAGCGGACTGACAGGAAAGATCACCGAATTCAAGGTTATCTGAACCCTTCACCGTAACCTGGAAACCGTCCGGTATCTGATCACCCCAGATGTTATCTATCGTGCTTGAGAGTATTCGCTCCAGTTCAGTCCTAAGGGTTGCCGGTTCCATTTTCGGGTGATTCCTCCTCGTTATCGAACTGAATTCTGGGCACATCACTCCAGAGCATTTCAAGGTTGTAGTATTCCCTGGTCTGAGGCAGGAAAATATGGACAACCAAATCTATAAAATCAATCAGAATCCAGCTTCCCTCATCATAACCTTCGATATGGTGTTTTCGGAAAGCGTTTGCTCTTGCTGTTCTCTCCACATGATCCGAGATAGCTCTAGCCTGGATTCTATTTTCGGCAGATACGATCAGAAATGCTTCCATAGTCAGGGGAGTTTCGCTCATATCCAGAGCAACAACCTTGAATCCATGCCGCTCCATCATCGCTTCTGCAAGAGTATCCAGAATACTATCGGACAAAGAACACCTCCATGTTAAATTAGCCGGAGTCATTCACCGCTGTACGCGGAATCATTCATATCTTCACCGAGGCAGATAATGATATCAACAACCGGGGTCCTGCCGTCAGCGGGAACCTCCCATACAATACACTCATCGGACATTCCAAGAACATCAGCAATCACTTTTGCAGCAGAAAGATCAGGCAATTGAGAAATAAGGATAGTCTCTTCATATGGTTTAAAATCAGTATCGGACGGATCTAAGGGGGCGATAATTGCAATGGAATCGGTGGATGCCCTCAGCAATTCCATCTGAGTCCTGCCGGCCAGTCCATCGATTTCTGTTCCATTCAGAACAAGCACTCTGATTGTATCGGGTGTAATCAAAACAGGAACATTATCGGGTTCAGATACAGATTCCTGATCACCTGGTGTTTCCACTTCCTCGTTCTCTTCCTGTATGCCCGGTGGAGGTATTAGAATCGTGATGGAAATAACCGCAACGGCAAGCCCTCCTATTACCCATTTCCATGGAAATTTATCATCTTTAAACACTGTTATTACCATTCCCGAATAGTGGTTTCAGTCTTTTATAGCTGTCTTCAAGCGATGATGATATCACTCTGGTTTCGCTTACAGTTGTCATGAAATTCGCGTCACCGGACCATCTTGGAAGCATATGTAAATGGATATGCCCCTCAATACCGGCGCCTGCACAATTTCCGAGATTCCAGCCACCATTGATACCCATACATTTCATTCCCTCAGCCAGAGCCTTTTCACATTTGACAACAAGTCGGATCATAGTATCAAGTTCTGATTCCTGAAGACTGGAAATATCTCCGGCATGCCTGAGTGGAACAATCATCAGGTGACCGTTAATGTAAGGGAACCTGTTCAGCACTATATAGAACCCATGTTCGCGAAAAAGAACATAATTCTTTCTGTCATTATCCGTTTCAACACCAATTTTACACAGGATACACCCATCGTCGGGAGTGGGTTTACTCACATAAGAATCTCTCCAGGGTGCCAGCAGTCTTTTCACCGTTTTCCACTCCACCCTGTAACAGTGAAGGGTTCCAGAACTGTTCCTGCCGGGAGAACAGTATCAACTATCACGCATCCATCGCCTAATATGCATCCATCGCCAAGCAGTGTTCTTCCTGAAAGTCTGCAGGATCTTCCAATGGAAACATCATTTCCAATAGTTACGGATTCCTCTATCCATACATTATTCGGGTCAGGAATAATAACTCCCTGTCTGAGATGTTCGTTAATTACACGTTGGCGTAAATTCCCTGTTGCTTCCGCAAGCTGAACGCGGTCGTTTATTCCCGCAACTTCCCTCCAGTCATCCGCGACAACGGCTGTTGTGCGTATTCCCTTGGAACGGGCTATCGTGATCGCGTCAGTCAGGTAATACTCCTTCTGGTCATTGTCTGTGGTAATTCCCTTAAGGAGAACAGGTAGAATAGAACCATCAAAAGACATGATACCGGTATTGATTTCCCCAATTGAAAGCTGCTCAGGTGTTGCATCTCTTTCCTCAACGATAGAAGAGAGAAAACTCCCTTTTCTGACTACCCTTCCATATCCTGATGAATCAGGAGGAAAAGTAGTGAGAACAGCAATTCCCGCATCAGCTTTACGGCGAGTTTCCGACAGTTCAGTTATAGTATGACTTCTGAGCAGAGGTACATCTCCGAGCAGAACGGTAACGTCATCTGCGATAAGATCCTTAACCCCGCACGATAGGGCATGAGCGGTTCCAAGCTGTTCTTCCTGTACAGCCCACGAAATGCCTTCATTTTCAAGAAGAGGTATTACACTTTTCCTTCCATGACCTACAACTACGACAGGTTTATCATAACCGGCTTTCATTGCCTGGCGTACTACACGAATGACCATTGGTACCCCGAGTACGGGATGCACAACTTTGGGAAGAGGTGATTTCATTCTTTTGCCCTGACCCGCTGCCAGAATGACGCAGAGTGTCATACATCAAGCAATTCAGGATTGAGATTTCTGTCATCAGCGACAACCACCCTGGGCTGGGGAGGAGTTTCATCACGATCGACCCATACGTACTGCAGAATGATTGCTCTGTCACCAGGATTAACAAGTCTTGCGGCAGCTCCATTAATGCAGATCATACCACTTCCTCGAGGCCCTTCAAGAACATAGGTTTCAAACCTGGAGCCCGTAGATAGATCAGCAACCTGAACTCTTTCACCGGGTAGAATCCCTGATATGTCAAGCAATTCTCCATCGATTGTTATGGATCCAATGTAATCAAGGTCAGCTTCGGTAATAATCATTCTGTGAAGCTTCGATCCAAGAAAGCACCTTTGCACGGTTAGGCCTCCTTATAACTTACATCCGGATCAAGAACGATGTTGTCAATTAGACGAGTCTTTCCGAAATAAACCGCAACAGCAAGAAGCCCCGGACTATCAAGTCTTTCAACAGGCTTCATTGTATCGTGATCCACTATCTCCATATACTGAATAACTGCCAGCGGAGATTCTTCTATGATTCTCCGAGCAGTCTGACAAAGCAGCGCAGTGTCCCTTTCGCCCTGACAGACAAGTTCAGCAGCTCTGGATAGCCCTCTGAACAGTGCTGTCGCCTGCGTTCTTTCGATAGGTCGAAGATACCTGTTTCGGGAACTCATGGCCAGACCATCACGCTCTCTGTATATGTCAGCTCCAATAATCCTGATATCGAATCTGAGGTCAAGAACCATTCGCTTAATCACAGCCAGCTGCTGTGCATCCTTCCTTCCAAATACCGCTATATCCGGCTGTACGATACCAAATAGTATTGCGCATACCGTTGCCACTCCATTAAAATGACCGGGTCTTTGCTTCCCGCATAGAGTATCGGTCAGATTGGAAACATGCACGGAAGTCGAAAACCCTTCCGGATAGATTATATCCTTATCAGGATAAAAGACCGCATTCGCACCGGCTTTTTCAAGTTTTTCAAGATCATCCCTGATTGTCCGCGGATATGATTCAAAATCCTCATCCGGGCCGAACTGAATCGGATTTACAAATATTGAGACAATGACGGAATCGGCATAGTCAAAAGCCCTTGAGACAAGGCTCAGATGTCCTGAGTGAAGTGCTCCCATAGTTGGAACAAAACCAATGGTTTTACCACTGCTTCTCCATTCATCTACCGTTTTACGCACATCTTCAGTCGTTCTTAGAACCGGAACAACTATGCTCACTTCCGACCGCCAAGCCTTGGAACATAACTCTGAATTCCTCCAGGAAAATTCCGTATGGCTTCAAGAAGACCATGGAAATCTTCACTGCTCTGCTTGAAATCCGCATGATCTGTATTTACAACGAGTGTCGGGTGGATTCGTGCCCTGAAGAAGTAATCATTGTAAGCATCTGTGAGTTTCTCAAGGTATGATTGACTGATATCCGTTTCAAATAGTCTGCCTCTTCCAGAAATTCTTCGAAGAAGTGAATCGCAGGATCCCTGTAGATAAATAACCAGATCCGGCTGCGGAATTTCTTCAGCGAGAATGAGGGATAGTTTCTCGTAGAGCGTGAATTCGTCATCACTCAGATTGATTGAAGCGAATATCCTGTCTTTTGCGAACATGTAATCTGCAACAATCATCTTCTGAAACAGGTCAAGCTGAGCCAGTTTTTTCTGCTGTTTATACCTGCTCAGCATAAAGAATATCTGCGTCTGAAATGCCCACGCTTTTCTTTTTTTATAGAAACGTGGCAGGAAGGGATTCTCCTCAACTTCCTCCAGCACTGTAGCAGCACCCCATTTGGAAGCAAGAAGAGTACACAGTGTTGTTTTGCCTACACCGATCGGTCCCTCAACAACAACATATCTGAATTCGGGCGTCAGCTGGAGATTTCCCAGAAACAACCTCTTTCAGGCATCTCGAATACTTTTTTTATTCTGCTGTCGTCAGGACATACGTCAAGGAGTTGTGCCGGTGTAGAGTTCAGACCGGGCAGGATTTCGTCCCAGACTTCCGTCAGGGGTACAAGAACGAATTTCCTAAGGTGAAGACTCGGATGAGGCAGTATCAGGTTTTCCACTTCCATAACAGTGTTCTTATAAAGAAGCAGATCCATATCAAGTGCCCTGGCTGCACCGTTCTTACGTGCAGTCGAACCCAGAAAAATCTCCGCCTCTCTGCAATCCTGGTGAAGTTCTTCTACTGCTCCAAAGTAAGTTCCGGCAAGAACACAATTATAAAAATCACCGCCACCAACGTTTTCTAAAGGCTGAGTCTCATACACTCCGGAAAGTCTGAATGTTCCCATTCTGGATCGCGATAGAAGAAATCTAACACCCTCCAGAATATTGTGAATCCTGTCTCCCAGATTACAGCCCATTCCAATCGCAAATTCAGGCATTTTTACCACTCTCCATAGTGAATAGGACTGATTTAATTTTCAACGAAACCGGAGGGAAAGGCTTGGTCACGGTTACTTTCCAGTTGCCGGCTGGATATTCTTCCACAAGAGTTTTGAGAATATCAGAAGTCAATTCCTCAATATAATCGTATTCCTTTTCCGCAAATCTGGCTAAGATTTCGCATATATGAGTGTAATCAATCGACATACCACCTGCTGTCTCTCCTGACCAGACAATATCAACGGGAATGTCACTGCTTGAAATCTTCTCGAAAGGCTTGCTTCCAAGCTTCAGCCTGATAATCACGTTCTTAAGGACAAGCTGTCCTCTCATTCAATACCTTTTTTCAACCAGGCTCTTATTCTGTGACTGAAAAGCTCCTTCTGCTCAAGTCTTCCAATGGCTTTGTGAATAGATTCTTCAGGTACAGTAAGGGCGAATCGTATATAACCTTCGCCGTAAGTACCGAATCCGCTTCCAGGAGTTACTACAATACCGGTATGCGCGATGAGTTTGCGTGCAAATCTCATCGATTGGGTCTCTTTGGGGAGTTTTACCCAGACGTAAAACGTTCCGGGCGAATCACAAACATCCCAGTTAAGTTTTTCGAGACCGTTCACCAGTGTTTCCCTTCGCTTGCTGTAAATATTGAAATAACCGGAGGTGTAAGAAGACAGTGCTGCTTCTGCTGCCTTCTGAACAGCGGTAAAAACACCTGAATCGATATTCTCCTTTGCGCTCAGGAAAGTTTTAACGAGTTGTGAGCCTCCCGCTACAAAGCCGACTCTCCATCCTGTCATGTTGAAGGTTTTGGACAGGCTGTGAAATTCAAGACATACATCTTCTGATCCTGGAATCTGCAGAAAGGAACATGGGGGATTCCCGTCGAACCGGATATGACTGTATGAGTTGTCACTGACAATCAGGATATCCTCTCGCCTTGCCCAGTCTACAATTTCACTCATCTGGTCAAGTGTAAGAACAGCTCCAGTTGGATTATTCGGATAATTAAGAAATATCATTCTGGTGCTTGCAATAATCTCAGAACTGATGGAACTGATATCCGGCAGAAATGCATTCTCTCTCAAAAGAGGAAGATCAACAGGCACAGCATCGGCGAGAATCGCTGATGCTCTGTATACAGGATATCCGGGATTTGGTACAAGAACAACATCTCCGGGATTACAGAAGAAAAGAGGAACATGAGCGATACCTTCTTTTGTACCTATCACTGAGCTGACATCAAGGTCGTCACCTATCTCGACACCGAACTGTGTTCTCATCCACTTTTTTACTGCACACAGGAAAAATTCGCTTCCCGAACCATTTGGGTACCTGTGAAAGGAAGGCTCTGTGACAGCTTCTTTCCCGGCAGCAACTATATGCGATGGTGTGGGCATGTCCGGATCACCAATTCCGAAATCAATCAGCTCCATACCCTTTTTCAGTGCTGCTTCCTTCTGCCTGTCTATCTGAGCAAAAAGGTAAGGAGGCAGCATGGTAACACGTTCAGAAGCGGATATTACAACACGTCTTCTTCTTCTGTTTTTCGTCAAACCAACCTCTTCCAGACGTTCGTACATGCAAAAGATACCGCATCCTTAAGAACCATTACAGGAAAGTGCGCCAGGAATTCGCAGTTCCCCATATTCTTGAATATATGAGCATGTCTCCCTTTTAGTAAGACCTTAACAAGTAAAGCACTTGAATGGAAGACAGAACAGTTGCTACTGCTGTCCTCCCACATATTGGTTAAGCCATTCCTGGGTCTCCCAGAGTACGTGAAGGATTGACTCTCGCGCCTTATAGATGTGGCTTTCAAGGGGCAGCATTACAAGCCTTGAAGTTCCTCCCAGCCCTTTAAGGGCAGCGAAGAACCGCTCGCTCTGCATAGGAAATGTTCCGGGATTGCTGTCCGCGTCTCCGTGAATCAGCAGTATCGGTTCGTCGATAAGGTCCGCGTTCATAAAGGGTGACATTTCAATGTATACATCCTTGGCTTCCCACAGCGACCTGTCCTCCGACTGGAAGCCGAAAGGTGTCAGGGTTCTGTTGTACGCCCCTGTCCTCGCCAGCCCAGCCGCGAAGATATCCGAATGGGCAAGGAGATTCGCCGTCATGAAAGCTCCATACGAATGCCCGCCTATGGCTATCCTGTCAGGATCCGCCACTCCCCTGTCCACGACTTCGTCAACAGCTGCCTGAGCGCTCATGACAAGTTGCTCCACAAAAGTATCGTTAGGCTGCTCTTCACCCTCGCCGACGATGGGCATAGCCGGATCGTCGAGTACAGCGTAGCCCTGTGTAAGCCATACTAAAGGCGACCACCAGCCGATATAGTCATACTCATAAGGTGAGCCAGAAATCTGGCCTGCAGCCGATGCTGAGCGGTAATTCTGAGGATAAGCCCACATCACCATAGGAAGAGGACCTTCTTCCGCGTCGTAATCTGGAGGCAGATAGAGTGTCGCTGAAAGATCAAGACCATCTTCGCGTTTGTAGGTAATGAGTTCTTTGTACATACCGTCGAGGACTGTAACAGGATTTGAGTAGAAGGTTACCTGCACATCGGTATTATTCGCAAGATCCCTGATAAAATAGTTGGGGTATTCATCAACCGATTCCCGGACAAACATGAATTTTGTGCATTCATCGTTTATGAACCTTAGAGGTTGTTCGTAGTATGGAGGCTGTGAATGAAAAAGCCTTTCGGTCTCCAGAGTGGAAAGATCCAGTCTGTCAAGAAACGGCCTGTCTCCCTCGGGTGAAGCTCCTTCACCTGCAAGATAAATGGAAATTCCGTCAGTGGATGTAACAAGTACGCTTTTGCCCCTGCTGTTAAAGCGGGTTCTCGGGATTCCAGGATCACTGTACCTGTCCTCCATTGAACGATCAACAAGCAGCAGGGCTTCAGAATCCGGCTGCCCCGGTCTTATTCTCCAGGCCTTCAGGTTCCTTGTGGGCCACCACCATTCGTAAACTATTGCAAGCGAATCATTCCCCCACTCAATACCGCCGAACCTGCTCCGGAGTTCGAAAAGCTCTGCCGGTTCAGAATCGAAAGGTGCTTCGAGTACAAAAATTCTGTCCCGGAGTTCAGCTTCGGCTCCTGCATCTCCTCCGTCAAGCGCTTCTACCCAGCAAAGAGTGGCATCCGCGTCACTCCTCCAGTTCATGCTTCTGGGTCCTTCGAAAGTGCTTCCTCTTGCAATTGGAATAGCATCCCTTACCGGGAAATCAGCCACTTCGTAAACAGTGTTTCCCTCAAGATCCCAGACTTCAATAAGCTCAGCGAATCTCCCGGCTGTAACCATGTAGGAGAAAGGTCTCATTAGCTGTGATACCAGGATATACTCGGCATCAGGTGACGGGGAGTAGTACCAGATGATGCCGGGGTCTCCTACTTCATCGATACTTCCGTCCATTCGGACAACTGACAACTGCGAGGTAAGGTAGTATTCAAAGAGGTCCTCGTCGTAAGGATTTTCAAGAAGATCCTGATAGGTTCTCACCGGTGCTTCCACCCCGGTTGTTTCCTGGATAACGGGACCAGAAGGAACAGAATTCTCAACTGGGGGCTCTCCATTATCAAAGGGAATAATGCAGCAGATGATCCCGGAACCGTCTGAAAGCCATTCAGGCCATTCGTTGGCGGTAAGACTTAGCACGGGTCCTGTAAGTCTGCGGGCTTCAGCTGACCCTTCATCGATTATCCACAGTTCCACCCCTTCCGGGGTTTCATGTGTAAAAGCGATTCTTGAGCCGTCAGGCGACCAGCTTGTGCTGAGTATCCGCGGGTTTTCAGGCAGACCGGATATCTCAACAGTCTCAATCTCAGGATATCTCATAAGTGACATGGCAACGAACCGTCTGCTCCTGCCTGGAGCAAACGTCTGAGGGCTGAACCGCATGCCTGCAAGTTTCAACTCATCCTGTGCAAGCTCCTCAATTGACAGATTTTTCTGACGAATCCTGAGAAGCCAGTTCTGATAATCAGGAGAAACACTGGTCCACGGAGCCCACTGAACATCAACTATGTCAATGAGTACCTGATCAGGTTCCATATAACCGGATGATGCGATTCCGTCTGTACCGGACAGAGCAATAAGCGCTGCAAAGAATAAATACATGGGATAACCTTTCCGAATAACCGAAAACTGCAAAACAATGATTTCAGTGTGAATATACAATAGTGCTGAAAATCGCAAGAATTAATGTGCTGTTTCAACCGCGGAAATACGGGTTCTACACTTTCTCAACAGGCTCCGGGGAAATCCTTTCCATCCCGATTTTTACTCAATTAAGACGAATCTATGCGTATCCGTAAAATCACGCGAACTCATCCTGACCATGTATACTCCAGAGGCCAGACCATCCAGCAGTACCTCATTAACACCAGACTCGTACTCATCACTGGTTGAGTGGACTATGCGACCGGTCATGTCGAATACAGTCAGCTCTACTCTGGAGTTCATGGAAAGTGAAAAGATCAAAAAGGCTTGACCAAGCGCTGGATTGGGTCGAGCTCCGTATAGTGACATTGCATAAGATTCATTGCCTGATTCATGTTCTATGCCTTCCAAATTCCATGTAACCGTTACATCACCAAGCACAGGTGTTGAACCAGGATCTGAAGTTGTGAAAATGGCTTTGTACTGAAATAGGCTGTCTCCTTCTGTCAGGATTCCATCCAGGCTGCAGGGCATTGTTAGCGTATCCGACCATGGTCCCATGTTCGAGAAATTATCTGATGCTCTCACCTGAAATGCTACACCGGTTCCAGAGGGTTCACTGCAGGTCCAATCGATCGTCTGCCAATAGGGGTTCTCCTGAATATCAAGTACGCTGGACTGGAGCGAACCTTCCGGAGGATACCCGATCAGTTCCCACCAGCTGATATCATCGGCATTGTAAGCTGCACCCAGCACGTCCATATTGCCGTCATCGTTAATATCCTCAGCGTAAACCGAAACAGCATAGCTGAAGTCATTCTCAACGGTATGCTCGGTCCAGCTGGTACCGGATCCATCATCGTTTTCCCACCATGTGATATCAAAGGCACCGTTAGCTGCACCCAGCACATCCATATCACCATCGCCGTCTACATCCTCTGCGTAAACTGAGCAGGCATAGTTGAAATCACCGTCAACGGTATGCTCGGTCCAGCTGGTGCCGGAGCCGTTGTCGTTCTCCCACCACGTGATATCATCGGCGAGCGCAGCAGCACCCAGAACATCCATATCACCATCTCCGTCAACATCCTCGGCATAAACTGAATAGGCACTATCAAAGCTGCCATCAACTGTATGTTCGGTCCAGCTGGTACCGGAGCCGTTGTCGTTCTCCCACCAGGTGATATCGTCTGCATACCTGGCCGCGCCCAGCACATCCATATCACCGTCACCATTTACATCCTCGGCATAAACAGACCTGGCACCCATAAAATTGCCGTCAATGGTATGTTCTATCCAGCTGGTACCGATGCTATTGTTGTTTTCCCACCAGGTGATAGCGTAGTCCTCTTCAGCCGCACCCAGTACATCCATATCACCATCACCGTCTATATCTTCGGCGTACACCGAAATGGCAACGTCAAAATCGCCGTCAACGGTATGTTCGGTCCAGCTGGTTCCGGAGCCGTTGTCGTTCTCCCACCAGATTATATCATCTGCATATTTGATCGCGCCCAGCACATCCATATCACCGTCACCATCTACATCCTCAGCATAGACAGAATTGGGACCATCCAGGTCGCTGCCAACGGTATGCTCGGTCCAGCTTATACCGGACCCATCGGTGTTCTCCCACCATTTGATATCATCATCATAGCTGCCCGCTGCACCGAGTACATCCATATCACCATCACCGTCTATATCCTCCGCGTATACAGAAGTGACGTTTTCGAATTCGCTGTCGACTGTATGCTCGAATGGCTCGTTGAGTGTAACTATATCCAGAAACAGATCGTCCGAACTCCCTGACCAGTAAATATCGATCTCAAAATCGAATGTATCACCCCAGTCAGTAACCGGACCTGAAACACCGTCACCACCGGACCAGTCGGTCTGTGTAGCTGAACCGCTTACAGATGGAGAAAGAACCAACACTAACATCAGGGGAAATACTAATCCCGCAGCTTTCATTGTGATACCTTCGCAATCAATTTCTTGTATACTATTTTGTGATTAGAATTCTTTTATCAGACCCAGGCCAACTCCCTGTGAAACCCATACGTTTCCGCCTTCAAACTCCGCGGCCAGCATCCAGCCGGATCCACTTCCAAGTTCAACCATTGTGCCAAGAGTATAGCTCATTATGCCGTCTGCATTTAAAATATCACTATCATTGAAATTGATGAGATCAGCTACGGCCAGAATGGCGTAGGGTTCGATGATCCCGAACCTTCTTGATAGAAAAAACTTTATTTCGCCTGGGACGTAACCCCATATATCCAATCCAAGGGCAATATCTACAATACTGTTCTGAGGCATCTGTAACTTGCCTCCCCAGACTATCATAAAACCATTGTCATCATTCTCTTCAGATCCAAAGAGTGTAGCAACTCTTAGATGAAGCCCTATGCCGAACCGCGACGGACCTGCCGGCAATCCTGCTTCAACAACAATTCCAGGCATATTGAAGGAATCA
>JAIOQY010000125.1 GCA_021108435.1 Candidatus Aegiribacteria sp. | reverse complement strand
TAGCTCTTACAGTGAGTAGGTCACTGATGTTGTATGATTCTCCGTCAACAGGTTCTGTAATTGTAAGGTTGGTGGTGGATATCAGGATTGCTGCAAGGAAAATCCCTGAATTCATTCTGTTCTCCTGTTCATGTCTGTAACCAAAGGCTGTCCTTATCCTCCCAGCACTGCTGCACACCATGAGAATGCTCTTGCCTTTATTTGATCCTCATTCTTGAAGATTATGGCGTAATCGCCGAGTATAGATGAGAGTTCTTCCATGCTGATGAATTCAGAGAAAGGACTTTCCTGAAAGTGTTCCACGGATTCGAATTTATAGCACCAGTTCATATCGCAGGAGGTTCTCTCGAACACTGAACGAGCTGCTTCGTAGTACTGCACCGCGTCCTGAATGTTTCCCTCCTGAAAAGCAACCATGGAAGCCGCATGAGCAGCAATCAGAAACCTGCAGGACATCTCCTCGTTGTTGTAGTACCTTACAGGATACATGACATTATCCAGGGTTTCAGCAGCCAGTCCGATTTCACCCGTTTCAAGGAGCGAGTCTACCAGTAACAGTTGATCAACTGAATAATCTTCATTTACTGAATCAAAAGGATCAAGTATTAGAGTCTCCGGATTCCAGCTGTAGAATACGATGTTAGTCGACATGCTGTAGGGATATTGTGAGGCTACTACTACAAGGCCTTCCTCCTCATCGAACCAGGAATAAGTTTTAACCGGATTCATGTACATGCTGAATGAAGTTGAACCAAGGTACAGGGTATCTTCCCCGTACCCTATCAGTGCAAGTTCAGGTCCATCCATCGGTTCACCCACAACGAGAAGGTCAAGACTGTCCAACCCTTCAGGCAGCAGTTCTGCGGGAAAATCCTGAATGTTTATCACATCCGGGCTGCCTTTACTGATCTCCCATTCTTCCAGATAGAATCCGGAATCTTCAGCAAGGGACGGTGATATATTAAGTAAAAGAATTGCCAGCAAAAAGAAGCCGAACAGTGACACGCAGTGTATTTTTATCATAAGAACTCCTTTAGGGAACTACCGTAGAACAATACCGAAATAGAAATGAGGATTCAAGGTAGTGCGATGATACACATCTCAAGTTAGAATACATTGAATAGAAGGTCTAGAGGATGGATTGAAGTACATGTCTGCCTAATATCCACTCAGCAATAGTGCTTTTCAGATAAGCTCATGAAATGGAAAAAGATGGAATTTTTTCCGATTAGATCAGTAATACAGGAAAGAAAGGGAATACCATGCCTGGAAGAATGATAATGCTTCTGTTAATGATGATAGCAATTTCCACTCTAACCGTTAACGCTGAACCATGGTTCGCAGACCTGGAGGCGTCAATTGAAGATTTGCCATGGATATACGAAGCCACCGTTCTAAGTGTTGAAAACAGTTCAGTTACCATTATCGTGAAGATAGTCTTCCTTGGAGATGCGCTTGCCGGCGATACCCTCAGTATCGATTTCTGGGAGATGGGTACAAGTATGGCCTATGAACTGGCAGAGGGTCAGGAAATCCTCCTCATTCCTGACAGCAGCGGGGATCTTCAGATTGCGGGATTTCCAGGTAACGGTTTCTATTTACTCAAAGGTTATTACGATTTCAATGCTTTCTTCACCAGTCCGGGTGTTCTCAGTAGAGAAGAGCTTGGGATACTCTGTTCCGGTGAATCTCTGAATGAGAGAATAGTATTGATTGATATCTGGTTCGCCGGAGGTAGTCAATTCCTCGATGCGAGAGCTACCGAAACGGAAGAGGGCTGGCACGTCGAATCACATTTCCCGGTTCTGCATAAACTCGATCTTTCAGAATCGCAGCTGCGGCTCGGAGGAATGGACAACCAGCTGCTCGAACCATCTGTATACATCACAATCCCGACTGATGATGGAAACCATCTATCTCTATCGGGAAGGGTCATGTCCTGCTCAGAGAATATTTACAGTTGCAGAGTATATCCGACAGCTCCTGTAATCAGAACTGTTGAAGATCTATCTCTTTACGTGTCAGATGGAGTTCTTCCGGAACCACCGGTGCTTGATATTGAGATAATCGGAGCGGATCCCGTGGATCTTGACCTTCCGGAAGAACCTTTCCTGACAACTGATGAATGGGGCAATCTGATGCTAAGTGGCAGGAGCGGTCTTCTTCCGATTAACTCAATCTACATAATGGACCCCAACAGAAGACCCACCATAGGATTCGGCAGTATCAGAGACAATGCTACTTCTGTCTTCCTCGACTTCAGCGAGCTGCCGGAAGGCCCATCGGGTCATCTTGCCACAGACATAATCGATATGCTTGAAAAGGGAGTGGTAGAGGGAAGTATTGGTATCAATTACTCATCGAATATCTCGCGGTTCAAACTATATGTCAGGAGACAGTAATATCCAGTATCCCTGATGTTCATCTTTCCAGACGCTTCAATTCTTCAAGATATTACTCAAACTTCTTTGATCTACCTTGCATTTAAACTCATACCTTATTTTAACAGCAGCTGTTAAACAACGCTTTTCGCAGCGTTAGTGTGCATTAGTTTACTATATGATGTCAAGATAACCGCCTTGACCCCCAGTATCCTGTACTGTATTCTAAAACTGTTAAACCAGAAAGAGAATTGAGCGGCAGCTGTTCAATCATTGTTGTGCATACTAAGGAAAACCATGAACATAGGATTCTTGGCCTCACATAATGG
>JAIOQY010000124.1 GCA_021108435.1 Candidatus Aegiribacteria sp. | reverse complement strand
CCGGCGTGACCGCCGAATTCAACCAGACCCGCAAAAGCGGATACGGAAACAACAAGAAGAACGATCATCAGTTTTTTCATTTTTCACCTTTCTGTTATTAGTATTAATGTTATTCTAGAATACTGGATTGCTATGGTCAACTATGTCTATTTCTCAGAAGATCAGCTGTTTTCCTGAGTTCCAGAACTCTCGGCCCCGGAGATGAAAAGTCACCATCAGGCTGTATGAACACGAAATCAACTCCTGCTGCTTTCGCAACAACCATATCACTTCCGATGCTGTCACCTACAAACAGTGTTGTTTCCGGTGTTGAATCAGCAAGCCTCATTGCAAGCTGCAGTATCGCAGGGTCAGGTTTGGCGTATCCGACCTCGCAGCTGATTACCAGGAGGTCCAGATATTCCATCAAACCCGCCTTCACCAGCCTCTTTCTCTGAACCGGTCCAAGACCGTTTGAGACAAGTCCGATCGTATGATCTTTCTTCAGTGAGATGAGCAGGTCTATAATCCCGGGGAGAGGTTCTCCGTGCTGCGACATCACCTCGAAGTAGTTATTCAGGAACAGCCCTGACGGTAAATTAACGTCCGCTTCAGTGAAGATGTCCTGCATATACGCAGAATCAGCAGGCATCCATCCCGGTCTGCAGGCCTCGATGTCCTGAACGGCATCGCAACTGACCAGTTCCAGAGCTTTCTTCTCAAGATCAGGAGAGACCGGTTTTCCCATTTGCTCAATTGCTTTTGTTACTGCGTATTTCTGGGCGGCATCATAATCGATAAGTGTTCCATCCAGATCAAAAAGGATGGCTTTATATTTTTTTATATTCTGCATGATATCCTTCTGTAGCAATTGACCCCTTTTGCTGATCTGATTTAGATGCTGAAATGATTTTTTTCCAGTATATTAATTACATCTTTAATACTAACTGGTCAATCACAAAAATCCAATATATGGAAGGTTTCAATCATGAGTAACGGTAAGAAGGTTCCCGCTCCATACAAGCTTTCGAAATCACCCGCGGAGCGAAGTATTCTGGTTCTTTCAGGCAAAGGCGGAGTAGGTAAAAGCACGGTTGCGGCTAATCTTGCGATCTCACTATCACTTCAGGGATTCAAAACAGGCCTTCTTGATACTGATTTTCATGGTCCAAGCATCCCTAAACTGCTTGGTCTGGAGGGCAGCAGATTAACTTCTGATGGAGAAAAGGTCAATCCTGTGGAGATGGGAGCTCTTTCCGTCATCTCAGTGGATTTCATGCTGGGAAATCGAACCGATCCGGTCATCTGGCGCGGACCTATGAAGATGAACGTTATCAAGCAGCTGTTCGAGGATGTCAACTGGGGAGACCTGGATTACATGGTTATCGACTGTCCTCCCGGTACCGGTGATGAACCGCTTTCTGTCGTTCAGTTGATTCCTGAGCCATCGGGAGCCGTTATTGTAACAACACCCCAGGAACTGTCGCTTTCGGATGTCAGACGTTCAATTCAGTTCTGCAGCGCATTGAATCTTCCCGTACTCGGAGTTATTGAGAATATGTCCGGTTTTACCTGCCCTCATTGCGGAGAGCGGACCGAATTGTTCGGGTCCGGCGGGGGAGAGGAGATGGCAGAGGAAATGGGTGTTCCCTTCCTCGGAAAAATCCCAATTGAACCGGATATCGTAATTTCCGGAGACAGCGGAAAACCATTTGTATACCATAATGGACACTCGCTTTTCGCTAAGGATTTCGAGAGAATCGTGGGAGATATTGTCAAAAGAGTTTCATCCGGAAATAACACTGAGAAATAAATATGTTCACGAATGCGGAAAGCAAGTGGATTGATTCTCTGATAAAGCAGGATGAAATTGACCGCTATCTGAATAACGGTAAAGATTTTATTGACGAACAGCTGATCTGGAATCAGCTGGAGAAGCAGAAGAATCCGTCCGATTCATATATCCGGGAGATAATCGCGAAATCACTTGAACTTGAACGCCTGGATCCGGTCGAAACAGCAGCTCTTCTGAACTGCCGGAATGATGAATTGTGGGAGGAGATATTCAAAACCGGGCTCAGTATCAAGCGGAAGGTGTACGGTCGGAGGATTGTCTTTTTTGCTCCTTTGTACATATCGAATTACTGCGTTAACAACTGTGCGTACTGCGCTTTCAGACGGGAGAACACAGCTGTAACCAGAACCTGCCTGTCAGATGATCAGATAAGGGCTGAAGTAAGAGCGCTTACTGCCGAAGGGCACAAGAGGCTTATCATGGTTTACGGTGAGCATCCCACTACCGGTGCCGACTTCATCGCGCATACTCTGAAAGTGGTCTACGAAACGAAACACAGCGGAGATGAGATTCGCAGAGCCAATATCAATGCCGCGCCTCTTCCAATTGACGATCTGCGTAAGCTTTCTGAAGTTGGTATCGGAACTTATCAGGTTTTTCAGGAGACATATCACCCGGAAACGTATCGCAGGCTTCACCCTGCCGATACCCTTAAAGGGAACATGAGATGGAGACTGTACGCTCTTCACAGGGCAATGGAAGCCGGCGTGGATGACGTTGGGATCGGAGCTCTCTTCGGACTGGTAGATTACCGTTTTGAGGTGATGTCACTCCTTCTGCACACAATTGACCTCGAGGAGAAATTCGGCGGCGTGGGCCCGCATACCATCAGTTTCCCAAGGCTTGAACCTGCCCTGAATACTCCTTTTGTTGAAAATCCTGAGCATCTCATCGATGATGAATCTTTCAGAAAGCTTGTTGCGGTCATAAGACTGTCAGTTCCCTACACAGGTATGATCCTGACAGCAAGAGAACCTCAATCTGTACGTAACAGTATCATTTCTCTTGGTGTAACTCAGCTCGACGCCGGATCGAACATAGGCATCGGGTGCTATGCCACCGGTAAGACTCAGGGTGACAGGCAGCAGTTCGAACTGGCTGACAATCGCACACTGGAGGAAGTGATATCGTATCTGGTTGACCTGGGAATGATTACCAGCTTCTGTACCGCAGGTTACAGGTGCGGCAGGACAGGTCACTACTTCATGGATATCGCCAAATGCGGGAAGGTGCACGAACTCTGCATGCCAAACGCAATTCTAACCTTTGCTGAGTATCTTGATGACTACGCATCAGAAGATACACGGAAAAGGGGCTGGAAACTCATCGGGGAGGAACTTCAACAGCTTCCAGGTGATGAACTCAGAGAGAGAGTAGTGGAATTGCTTGAAAGAGTACGAACTGGAGAAAGGGATCTATACCTCTAGGGTCA
>JAIOQY010000123.1 GCA_021108435.1 Candidatus Aegiribacteria sp. | reverse complement strand
AAAGCCGATGCTAACGAGTGAATAACCATAAATGCATTCTGGACAAATCAGGATTTTTAGAGCCTTTTCGTCTCTTGAGTTGGGACAGGAATATGCCGGAGATGATGATGTCCATTCCGATTTTTCTGTTAAGTTTCCGCTTCCTGGGGAAGTACTGGCGAAGCAGACCGTCATTGGTTCTGGTGTGTGTCTAAGAAGGGTTTCCGGTTGCAGGTGAATCCTTCAGGTCGTTGAACATGGTTGGGGCCCTCCGTATCATTACCTTGAAGTAGTAAGTAGTGAATCAAGGGTCAGTGAGACGGGGCAAGGAGAGCCTTCAGGGGTTTGGTTCCGAAAAGTGGAAAATCCAATTTCCTGATTGGTATGAAGGATAGATTATGAAAGCGAAGATACTGAGAGGCCTCGGGGTGTTCGTAGTCCTGTTCCTGATAGGCTCGGTCTCGGTCTTTGCAGACGATGTAATAGTCTATACCTGCTATCAGGGCTTCAACTCAAGAGTTTACATCATGGACATGGACGGCACCAAGGATTCCTCAACAAGCTATGATGGCTATGTATATGGCTCTACTTATCTCAACGACAGGCTGTACACTCTTACTGAAGACAACCTGATCCAATGCTGGGACATATCTCAATGGCCTGACATGATACTGTACCCACCATCAATGATTACCCCGCCCACCCCTGAATGCCGGGGCCTCAGCCACGATGGTGAACATTTCTGGACCGCTGAAAGCAAAGACCAGGCTGGCTTCATATACTGCTTCAACACCGAAGGCACCATCATCACCCAGATCAACGAACCAGCCTACTCCGGATGGGGCGTCTGCGTTGCTCCCAATTACCCCACAGCCCTCCACCGACACACCTGGGCCAGTATTAAGATGAGCTACTGAACCTAGTCCGCAAATCTCACCAGCATTCTACTGCGTTGTCCAGTGACAATTACATTTCCGAGTGGGAATATTATCTGACGCTGATCACTGTCCAGTACTTCACATGATAGGAAAGTAGAGCAGAGGAATAGTAAATCAGGATTTAAGATACAGAGCAGTCAGTGTTGTCTATACAGCTTCTTGTTATTATGTAGTAGATGCATTATGTAACTACTACATAATAGTAGAAAGGTTATTATATGAGATTGGAGTTCCTGAACAGGCACAGTGAATTGGAAAGGCTTGAAAAAGCTTTTTCGGGAAGATCATCTTCTTTTATCTGCCTTTACGGCAGGAGAAGGTGCGGCAAAACACGGCTTCTTATGGAATCCCTGAAAACTGTTACCCATGTTTACTATTCCGGTGCAAGGCGTGAGCGGAAAGTGCAGCTGTCTTTACTGGCAGGGGAGATCTCCAGGCTTCTGCCCGGATTCGACAGAGTGGAATATCCCGGCTGGGACGAATTGCTGCAGCGATGGTGCCAGGATGCACCTGAAGGTGCGGTTCTTGTGCTTGATGAGTTTCCCTGGATTGTCGAACAGGCTCCGGAGTTGCCCGGAATACTTCAGAAATACATTGATAATGATCATGCGGAAACCAGGCATTTTGCAGTTTGCGGATCATCTCAGAGGATGATGATGGGGCTTTTACTTGATGCCTCCGCACCGCTCTACGGCAGAGCGACCGAGCTTATCAGGCTCGCTCCGATGCATATTGAATATCTGATGGATGCACTGCATACATCAACCTCATTGCAATCACTTGAGAACTGGGCCGTATGGGGAGGAGTACCAAGATACTGGGAGATAGCCGCGGATTACGATAATCTGTGGCAGGCTGTCTCAGAAACAGTTCTGGACCCGCTCGGAGTGTTTCATAGAGAACCGGAAAGACTCCTTCTGGATGATATGAGAGATATAGTGCAGCCGCTGTCAATACTGTCACTGATTGGAAGAGGCTCGCACAGAATATCTGAAATAGCCGGAAGACTGGGCAAGCAGGCTACATCGATCTCGAGACCCATCTCAAGGCTCCAGGAACTGGGTTATATTGAACGACGAATACCATTTGGGCAGTCTCCCCGAAAGTCAAAACTCAGTTACTACAGTGTTAAGGATTCATTTCTCCGTTTCTGGTTCCGTTTTGTTGAACCGGAAATGTCTCTGCTTGAGTCCGGAGGGAAGGAATTTGTTCTGGAATCCATCAGAACATCCTGGAATCAGTACCTGGGTCATGTATGGGAAGATCTTGTCAGAAGAAGTATTCCCAGAATGATCATTGATGAACTGCATTGGGGACCTGCCTCGGGCTGGTGGTCAGGAAGAAGAGATCGTGGTATCGAGCTGGATGTTGTGTCAGCAAGCCCTGATAGAAAAGGAGAACTGCTGATCGGAGAGGCTAAACTTCATATTTCACATGATGATATTGAGCTCCTTTTAAACCAGCTTCGAAATAAAGTGGAAAGAACACCTCTATTCTCAAATACGAAGAACATCAGGTATC
>JAIOQY010000122.1 GCA_021108435.1 Candidatus Aegiribacteria sp. | reverse complement strand
TCGATTCCGGGAATGCTGTTCAAACCTGTTACGATTTCCTGAGAAGTCAGACCGGTTTTTAATATAAGATCGTACGTCAGGGTAAGATAGATACCATCTTCCGATGGTTCTATGTGTATTATTGTGCTTTGTTTTGCCCTCTCAGCAATGAAATTCACATATCCTTCTTCGTCACCTGATTCCCTGTTGAAGCGAAATCTCAGTATGAACTCGCTTCTGTGCATCGAACCGAAGTTGGTTTTCGCGAGTATTATGGCTACTACGCCGATAAAGAATGTTGAATAAACTGTTAGAATATAGTTTCCCGTTCCGGATGCTATACCTTCGGTAAGAGCAAAGAATATAAATGCAGTATCCTTTGTATCCTTTACCACCGTTCTGAACCGGACGATTGTAAGCGCTCCAACAAGTGCGAAAGCCCTGGCGAGATTGCTGCCGATAACCATCATCACAGCGCTCACCGTAATACACATGAGGACCAGGGTAACTACGAATGACTGAGAGTAGGAAAGCCCCTTATGTGTTTTCTTGTAGATAAATCCTATGATCAATCCGGCAGCCAGCGCAATAAGAAGATTTATGACAATGGACTGCGGACTGTAACCAACCTGCTCGGAGGTTGCTGTAAACCACTCGTTCAACTCAGACAAGCCGGTCTCCTCTCTAAAACTTTATCGAGATATGAATCATATGTTTTCATATAGGTAACATCAGTAGCATGTGCAAACTTGGAAAAAGAAACACGCTTCAGTTCAAATTCCTGAATCAGTCTGTGAAACCAGCTCGGAAGATGATAACGGAATTTGATTTCAAGCACCTGAAATCCATTCGAAATGTTATGGGATCTGCCGACAGGATGACCGTCGAAACCCGCTCTGAAAGCAAGGACCTGACTGTCAAGTGTTACTCTGAAATCAGGATTGGCTTTATTCTCAAACGCAGTCCTTCTATAGTCCACCACAACACTGGGCGAAAGCTTTTTCCTGAAAGCGTCGAACACAAATCTTTTTCCGGTTCCATTGATATTTCCGGAATCAAGCAGAAATCCTGAAAATGAATTTGTCCCCTTGCTCATAGAATGTTCAGTGCCCTTCGGATCAAGCAGGAGCCTGTGCTTAAAAACAAGGCTGTCGTCTCTGCCTTTCAGTTCCAGGAAGAGCGGGTTTGCATAAGCAGGAGTAGAGGAGTAACTCCTGAATCGGAATTTGTACCGTTTCCTCAATCCCGCGAGTTTCTCATAAAACAGGTCGAATCTGTCAGTGTCGAAGTAATGACTTCTGATGAAGTAGCTTCCATTTCTGTCGGAATGAATATCACGCTCAAGTCTGAGTTCCAGCTCACGCATTATACCCGCAAGCACAGTTCCGGATATCAGGTATTTGAATTCATACCTGTGAAAATGCAGGCGGGGAGCTTCAGGAGATGTCATCAGATATCGAGGGTCACTTCCAGGATGTAATCCGAGTGTTTTTCCTCAAAGAGCATATTATGCGGTCGATGATTTACTACGGCAGCTCTGACACACACTGGAGTTCCAGTATCAATGTTTACTGTAAAGACCAGTTCATCTTCCCTGGAATCGGTTGATCTGTCAGGCTGCCATGAAGCCATACTTGCAGATGTGCTTATACTCTTGAGAGCGGGTTTGCCCGTTTCCCACGTAATACCTCCGGTTACCCACCATGTCTGGAATTCCGGTGGGTCTACACCGTCTATTACATTTACCATCTGCCAGTTATCACCCCTGAGATACTCACTGCGGAGAAGGAACGAGAAATCACTGTTGATTTCAATGTTCAACTGAAGATCCGCTCCCATTGCTTTCTGTCTTGCCGAGCAGGTGTAGCCATCTACCGATTCAGGATCCGCTTCACCGAACCGTAGAGTTGACAGGTCGGCTCCAATCATGATACCCAGAGGCAGATCAAATTCAGCCCTTCCCACATACTGGATCTCGTTATCCTGGTTTATTGCGTCTGGAGAACCATTAAAGACTCCCAGCGAGAGTCTGGGAAGCCAGACAGCATCTGGATTCAGTATTCCGGTTACTCCGATATCTCTTCCCGAGTACAGCAGATCACTCAGTTCTCTGTGGGTTATTGAATGGTCTATCGCCTGGAGGTCCCATGTACTTGTTAACGTATTCAGGCAGAATGGTTTCTTGAATTGTCCCGCCTGCAGCTCGATCGCGTTGAACGGCTCCCAGAGGATGTAGCAATCCTTCAGGAATATCTCGTCAGGTTTTATCTCCAGCTGAAGCTGTCCTGCGAGATTGTCATTGATATCGAAGTCCGCGGTCAGCCCCGATGATTCAATGCTGAATGATCTATCCGGTATTGTAAGAGCTCCTCCGAACAGGCTGTATCTTACTCGGGCGTAAGCTGAAAGTATGAAGCTGTCAGCGTTTTCGTTTTCCACATCCACGTCAGCTGAGACAGTTGCCGCCATGAGTATTGCTAAAATCAGTGTAAGTGCAGTGGAGTATTTCATTATTTCTTCCTGTTCTGTTGTTTTTTACGTTAGAACATATAGTATAACTGTCAGAGCCTTCAGAATAAAGCTTCAAAAACCAATTGTCTGTTCACTTCTATGGTAGAAGGACAAACTTGCGTGATGCTGATGTTCCACATGATCTTATAACCGCGAAGTAAATCCCCGGAGTAAGAGATGGAGGTAAGCTGCATGACAGACTTCCTTCCAGACCTGTAATTGATTGGGGTTGAAGAACCAGTCTGCCTGAAATATCATAAAGAAGCAATTCTGCAGGAACACTCGGAACTATATAATTCAGGTTGAATGATGTTGATACCGGATTAGGCCACAGGGTTTCAATGAACGGTTTGAGAATGATATCAGGCCATCCTGGATTTGATCTGCCGGGTGTTCCAGGCAGTTCAATCGCCTGCCAGCTTAATGAGTTCGAAAGCGGAAGCTCAGGTGAACTAAGCGAAAGCACATGATTGTCTTCCAGGGGCCAGGATACGGCATCATACATCACTGAAAAGATTAGTCTGTCGCTTTCAAGCAGAGTGACTCCATCTTTTTCATTATTGAGTCCGAAATTCATTCCCTCGATTACTTCGATGTTATATCCGTTCACCGAACGGAAGGATTGTTCATCCTCACAGACAACAAGGAAACTTCCAGGATTGATCATAGTATTTGGCGGAAGAGTGATTTCATTATTCTGTCCATCGATAAGGATGTATCCGGAAATATCCGCTCTGAACAGACTTGTATTGAACAGTTCGATCCAGTCTCCGGAATCTCCATCGAAACAGATTTCAGATAAAATGACCGAAGAACTTGATTCATTACAATTTACTTCCTCTTTAACTGTCACAGTCAGAGCAGTCTGCCACGAGGGATACATCAGGATAAACTCAGTATTCGAAGGCGAGGTCAGCGCAAGATTACCTAAAACAGTGTTGTAAGGCATCATGTCGCTCAGAAGTTCCGAATTATTGGTGAGGTACAGCGTATCACCGGGTTCAATGACTGTCTGTTTCGATGCAAACAGTCTGGCTGGCGGATTCCCCGCCTGGAAACCGCAAAAGGAAACATCCTGGGGAGTGTTAGATGTATTAATAACAGGAAGGCTCCACAGGAAAACGGTGTACCGTACAGGGGCAAGTACTTCGAATACTTCAGGATAAAATGAATAGATGCTCCGCCTTGCAGTCGGAGCGCATACTCTACGGGGAGAGAATGATGTGGGGGGTGCGTATAAAGGATAATAGAAAGGAGTATAGCAGACTCCACCTTCATCTTGAGATCCGGCTATTACAGAGAATTTAATATGTGTTCTGTAAGAGGGAAACGAAATGGTTCTGCTCCAGCAGCACCCTGAAGGATCATCCTGATTCATAGACCAGGTGCTGGAATTTTCGTTGTCACTCCAGTCGATAAGCATGATATAATCAACTGCTTGTGCATACTCGATACTGACTTTAACTGAATCCGAGTTTCCTCCAGGTTCGAATTCCCATTCCGAAAGGGTCATGGATA
>JAIOQY010000121.1 GCA_021108435.1 Candidatus Aegiribacteria sp. | reverse complement strand
ATGGGACTGGATATCTCATCAGTGAGCTATCACGGGAAAAGGGATGATCCGGTTACAAGATTGGAATACGGAAGACGGGCCATCAGGATGGCTGCGGAATGCTCCGTTCCTGTGGTGGTACTTGGATCTCCTGTCCGGGACAGGGAAGGTTTCCTCAGAGAATCATCTGACCTGTATGACACGTGCTGCAGGCTGGGTGTAAAGCCAGCCTGGGAAACGGAACCCGATACTGTGCTTGACGGTATTGACGAGTTTAATATCTGTATAGCTTCCCTGGGATCTCTTGCCGGTATTAATCTGGATGCAGGTCACTTTCATATTCAGGAGCGGTGTACCGTGGAAGATATCAGGGCTCTGGGAAACAGGATATTTCATGTGCATGTGGAAGGAATGAAGAAATCGGAACACAAACACCTGCTCCCCGGTCAGGGCGATATGAACTGGGGATATCTATTCCGCGGTCTCGCTGAAGCGGGGTACGGAGGGTCTCTTACTATTGATCTTTTTGAAATACCTGCTGATTGGAGAGACTATCTCCAGCAGGCGAATATTGCCCTTGATGCACTGATAATCTATCATAGGCAAAGTCAGGTGATTTCCAAGAAGGGGAATTCATGAGCAGAATTGCGTTAGGTGTCGGACTTACTTCGGCTTGCACTTTTTCATGCAGACATTGCTATTCTGGAGGAGGAAAGAATCCTGTGGAAATGGACAGCGATATGCTGTTTCGCTTCCTCTCTGCATGCAGAGTGGAATCCATCAATCTCGGTACCGGTGAATCCTTTCTTTATCCCGGGTTTCACAATATTCTAGAAGAATTATTCAGATTGAACATTCCGGTGGCTCTTACCACGGCTGGCCCCACTATTGAAGCCATGTCGGACGAGGAGGTTAAAAGACTCCACGATGTGGATTTCTCTCTGGACTTTCCGCAGAGGGATTTACACGATAGCTGGCGGGTTGAAGGCGCCTACGATATGGTGTGGAGAGGAATTGAGCGGTGCAGATCACTTGGTGTTACCGCTTCTGTTGCCATGTGCCTCATGAAGCAGAATGCCTCACATATGAAGCAGATGTGTTCCCTCTGCAGAAACCTGGGTGTGTCTCTCAGGGTGAATGTATACAAGGCCATAAAAGGGAAAGAATATGAACCTGATTACGATTCCTTCTGGCAGGCTATACAGACTCTTTTCACTGAGGCTGAGGCTGTTGCATGTTCCGAGCCGGTGGTAAATGCAGCGCTGGCGGCGGGCAACGGATTAAAGGAATTCCCTGTGAAGGGGAGCCCCTGCGGTGTGTCTTCTCTCCGGTTAAGACCGGGTGGAGAGATCATGCCATGTGTATACTGGGATTACAGTCCCGTAACCATGGAGAATTATCTGTCCGGGGAGATGGATCTTCCATCCGGCTGCGAACTTCCCAAACCGGAACTCTGTAATGATTGCGATTGGTTTGATGTATGCCGGGGAGGCTGTTCCGGGCGACGGCTATATACAGGGAAATCCGAACCGGATATCTACTGCTTCATGAAGAAGGGGCGTTCTGTACCGGAATTTGCTCAGAAACCCGTACTTTCTGGAGACGACTACATACACGCTTCGTATCTTTGCACCATAATAGCGGAATTCGGGGAATGAGCTACGGATCATCGTTTCTGCACGTCTACGAGGTGAATGGTAAAAAGGTTTACTTTCACTCCCTTACTCTTGAACTCTACAATTCGCCTGAGGAATGCCCGTCTCCGGAGCAGGAACAGGAACTGCTTGCTTCGTACCGCAGAAAAGCCGGTGAGAACAGCGGCATTATAATGGGCTGCATGTTCCTGACAACAAGGTGCCCCAGAAGCTGCGGGTACTGTTTTCTGCAGGATGTTCAGCAGGGGGATATGACACCCGCGGAGATAGATGCTGGACTTGAGCTGATCGGAAGCGGGCCGGCTGACCTTCTGTTATACGGGGGAGAACCGTTTCTGAGACCTGATCTTGTACTTCATGTAATCCACAGGGTGAGAAGCAGCGGCGTAAGGATAAACCTGTCCGCCGCTACAGGAGGTATCCCTGTAGATCCCTCTCTTGCCCGCGAACTGGCTTCCGAAGGTACTTTCATAATTGTATCCATTGATGGCCCTCCTGATGTAAACAACAGCGCAAGACCGCTGATTCATGGAAGAAATTCGTTTGAAAAAGCTGAAGAAGCTTTCCACGTGTTTAGGAATGCAGGATGCAGAGTGGGCATATCCGTCACAGTCACAGAAAAAAACATAGAAACGGTCAGGGAGGATTTCCTGTGGCTCATGGAGTACTTCCAACCGGATGACATGGGGCTGAATCCATGGCTGCACCCCCTGAAGGGCGGCAGGACAAATCCGCTGCAGGCCGCCGATCCGGGCATTCTCGAGACTGTTGTCTCCTGCATGGAATTAGCAATTGACCGGGGCATGTACATAGAACAGCTCGCGCGAAGAGTAAGACCCTTCGTCAGACGGACTCCAAGGCTCAAGGATTGTGCTTCAGCCGGAGGCAGGCTGGTACAGATTCCGGGAGGAATTGCAGGCACCTGTGACTGCATGACTGTCTGCGGCGATCACGGTGTGAACCTGAAAAATACCGATGATCTAAAAAATCTGCTTACCCGGTTCAGAGATCTGTCTCCTGTGAATTTTCCCGCCTGCACTACCTGTCCGGCCCTTGCCCTGTGCGGAGGGGGATGCAGATATGATGCATACCATGCCTCCGGAGTACTGAACGGGTCCAGAACCGAAAGGTGTTCCTTCGAGAGGGAATTCCTGAGATGGATGATAGAAAAGTCGGTCGAGCATGGCAGGGAATCACTCATTCCGGCAGGCGGTTTTGATGCCGGCGCCATGCCCATGCCAGTTGGAACCATGATAGGCGAAGAGCAGAGCGTGGACAATTGATCTGGAAACACGGCAATACCTGGTTTGATTCCGTTACTCTGCGGATCTCCGTGGGCTCCCCGCCTGAGGACATCGGTACAGCTGTCCCGCGTGTCCCTCCAGCCGGGGTAAAAGCAGTCCAGGCTGTTGTAACAAGACGATGCAACCTGTCGTGCAGCTACTGCAATGTGAAGCTGTCAGGGGATTCTCCTGATGATATGTCCTTCGAAATTGCTGACCGCGTGATAAGGACTGCTGGAACAGCACCCGTTGGCAGGCTGGTGATGGTCACAGGCGGGGAACCTCTCCTTATCCCCGAAGTGACTTTTCATATTCTGAAAAATGTTGATCCACCGAAGGTTCTGTTTACCAACGCCACACTGGTAACTCCTTTGATCGCTTCCGAGTTAAAACTGATGGGAGCATCTCCGGTTGTTTCACTGGACGGTACGGAGAGTGTTCACAATTCAAAGCGATGCGGTTCCTGGGCCTCCGCTGCGAAAGGGCTGGATCATCTAAGAGAAGCCGGTGTTTCTTATGGAATATCAACAGTGGTCGGTCATCACAACTGGAGGAGCATCAGAACCGGGATGGAGCAAATGTATGAAAGATTCATGCCGGTCAGCATGGGGTTCAACATTCTTCACTGGACGAAGGGGATTTTCGATCCGATTTCGGCTGAAGAATACACTGATGCAATCAGCAACGTATTTTACACTGCTCTGAAACACGGGGTATTTGTGGATCAGATCGCCAGAAGGATAGATCCGATCATCAGCGGTGTGTACAGACACAGGGACTGTGCCGCCCTGGGGGGCAAGATGGTTTTTCATCCGGACGGCAGGTTATCAAACTGCATAAGCGGAAGATCCATGGAGGACTGGTCGAACAGAATTCCTGTGGCGATGAGCTACTGCTCACAGTGCCATGCTGCTGGAATCTGCGGCGGAGGCTGTGCATGGGATGGAATTCATCTCGGAGGATCCGGAAAACCGGATGTCCGGCACTGCATGTGGGTAAAACACATACTGGATCTTTTTCTGGAGGATGTGGAGAAGCATTTCCCGGAGGGTCCTGTTTCCCGGAGGGAATTAAAGAATAGGTACGGTATGCTGATAACCAGGGGCGGGTCTCCTCTCACCGGATCCATTGGTCACCGGGAATGACAGATCTCTCAGACTGGAGCCCGGATCAGGTCAGGGAATATACAGCGAACAGAATGCTATCAGATGCCGATGAATACATACTGGAAGAACTGAAGAAGAGATCACCTGATACTGTTGTTGAAATTGGCTGCGGACCAGGAACAATCGCGGGAAGAGCACTTTTCATAGAGAAATACATCTGCACAGACATAACCGTCGAGTTTCTCAGGGTGACTTCAACAGCCAGACCGTCCTGTGTTCTTCTCAACTGCAGGGCGGAGAATCTTCCGCTTCCGAACGGGATGGCGGATTGCGTGGTGGCCATGGCTGTCCTGCACCACCTGAACGATAAGGCTCTCCAGCACTCCCTGAGCGAAATACACAGGATTCTGAAACCGAACGGTATTTTCCTCCTTCTGGAGGACTGGTGTTTCGAAAAAGGAATCACCGGGTTCGAGGAGGAAGCCAGAAGGCTCCGGTTCAGAAACGGTTCTGATGAAAACCATCTCACGGCAGACAACTGGCGCAGGGTGATAAGAGCAGCCGGTTTTTCCTGCGGAAATCCTGTCTGGACAGAGAGACCATTTCATTCAACGGATCCAAATCTCACCAGGTGGCCGGAAGTGGATAGAAAAGTGAGAATGATGGCTCTGGAATCTGTCAGACAGTAATGAGAATCCTGCTGGTTCAAGCCTGGCTTGGGAGAGAGCAGCATCCTGTACTGCCCCTGGGACTTGCTACTATCGCCGGTTCACTGGAGAAGCATGAAACTCGAATCGAGGATCTGAATCTCAGCCGGTCACCCATGGAAAGGCTTAGATCTGTCCTTGCGGATTACAAGCCTGACAGTGTGGGTTTCAGTCTGAGAAATGCCGACACCACCTCATATTTTGATCGATACAGTTACATTCCCCGGTGTCTTGAGCAGATCGAACTCACTTCCAGACTGTGTCCGAATGCTCACATAATGGCGGGGGGAGCCGGTTTCAGCATTTTCGCGGAACAGATAATGGGTCATTCTCAACATATCCATTGCGGCATAACAGGACACGGTGAGCTTATTATGGAGGAACTGCTAAGGAACAGAGCGTGCGGTCTTTATCCCGGTGCGAAGGGAGAATTTATTTCTCCACGGTTCGATCTGATAAGTGTCAATTCGTACATTCCTTTCGAACAGAATCTGGCAGCAGGCGTGGAGGTTAACAGGGGATGTGATCGCAGATGCACGTACTGTTCCTACTCCGCAATATCGGGGAAGAATGTTCAGGAAAGATCCCTTGAGCTGATCAATCGCGATGTCCAGCAGCTTGCTGCGCAGGGTTTCCGACACGTTTTCCTGATCGCTCCAGTTTTGAACAATCGAAGGGCAAGGGGAATGGAAGTGGCTTCAACGATCGAATCTCTCGATTCAGGTGTTACCTGGGAGGCATACCATTCCGCGCTGAATTTTGACGATGAATATGCTTCACTTATTCGCGATTCAGGTTGCATTGCTGTTTCTTTTTCTCCAGATGGAGGAACAGCGGATCAGATGAAAAGAATTGGAAAGGACTACGATACAGTTCAGCTCGAATCGGCAATTACCGCTGCTGTTTCAAATGGGATTGAAGTATCACTGAATATTTTTCCATGGGATGCCGCTGGGGGGATATCCGAGATGATAAGAGCTTTCCGTAACGGTGCCAGATGGAGCAGACTCGCGGGGACGGGATTAAGGAGACTCCGCTTCAGTCTTATCAGGAGGCTTCCCGCAACTCCGTTTGCGCCTGCTGAAGTTTCTTTAAACGAGAGAATACCGATAAAGGAGTTTATTAAGCCTGGAGCGTTGGGAATGATTGGTTTCCGTGTTATGAAAAGGATGTATGAAAGGAATCCGATAAAGGCATGAAAGTTCTGATACTGGCAGCCGGGATCGGAAGCAGACTGGGCGCGGGAATACCCAAGATACTGGTAGAAGTGAGCGGGAGAACCATTCTCAGCCGTCATGTGGATTCTCTGATACTGGCGGGAATTGCATTGGAAGAAGTCACGGTAGTAACCGGTTACAGGTCTGATGATGTAACAGAAGCCTGTAGAGTTCTTGGTTTGAAAACTGTTTACAACCCGCGGTGGAATACTCCCGGCACTTTCTCATCTTTTGCAGCGATACCTCCTTCTGACAGTTCTCTGCTGATCATTCACGGGGACCTTGTCTGGGAAGCCGGTCTTGCCATGGGTACACTTAATTGCCGGGGAGATATAGCGATACCTGTTGATCCACGAAACAGAGCTGATGAAGAAGCCATGAAGGCGGAGGTTCTCGGCAGCCGGCTCCTTCGCCTTTCAAAAGCTCTGCCTGTTTCCAGATCCGCCGGAGAATCCATGGGTATGTTCTTTGTCCGTCATCACCGGATACTTCACAGGCTTTCGGAGTGTCTATCAGATGATCCTTCGGCAAATTTTGATGATGCGGTGAATCTTGCCACCGGTTTTCTCAGAACAGAAGCATGGATCACCGATCAGTTCGTCTGGGAAGAAGTAGACACACCTGAGGATCTTGCAGCAGCCGGGAGAAAGTTCTCATGACACACCCTGAAACCTGGGAATATGTCTGGAGGAACAGAACCTCACAGAAAGGAATTGTCCACAGGGCAGGAAGATCACTCGCCGCGTTCGGAGATCTTCAGAAACTTGTTATAGAGATACTGAAGAGAAGCGGTAGAATAACGGAGAATACCCGAATACTTGAAGTAGGATGCGGATCGGGTCCTGTAGCCGGCAGGCTTTTACGATTTACGCCTTTGGTGTATGGCGTGGATATCTCACCGACTGCAACGGAACTGACAAAGAAGACAGGAGCGGGAGCAGCGATAACCGACGCTCGGGAACTTCCTTTTAAAGATGGAAGCTTTGATCTTGTTTACAGCACCGGTGTCGTGGACCTGTTTGATGATGCTTCCGCTGCCGTTATCCTCAGAGAGATGGTAAGGGTTGCATGTTCTGGCGGCCGGGCAGTTATTATCACTGCATGGGAGGGCTGCCGTCTGCATGAGACCATCAAGGAATATCTGATCAGAAAGAAACGCTGGCGTTACGGACCCAAGCGGACCTACGCTGCGCTTGAACCGCTTCTGCCGATGAAGGGATTGCGGGTCAGGGAGCGGGCAATGGGAGCCCTTTTTCAGTTCAGGTTTGTATCGTATCTTTTCGAGGAGCATAAGCTGGCACGGAGATTGTATCATTGTGCTTACCTGCTGCTATCGATACTCCTCTGGCCACTTAACAGGCTGCCCGGTGCAGTACTTGTGACCATAGTGGAGAAAGAATGAACAGAATTCCTGATATCTCCAGGCTCAGAACCATCTGTCAGCCGGAAAATCTGGATGTCTGCCTTTACAGGAGACTGATCATCCGTCGATTTTCCATTTACCTGACAGCACTTTTCCTTCGCATGGGGCTGTCTGCGAACTGCGTCTCTGTAATTAAAGGTGTTCTTGCCTGTGCCGGAGCTGCTCTCTTTGCCCCCGGCAGACCAGTGTGTTTCGTCGCAGGCGCTTTTCTTCTTCAGCTTTCCTTCGTCCTTGACGCATGCGACGGAGAGGTTGCCAGATTCACTGGAAGCAGCCGCAATGCAGGCGGTGAATTCATCGATAAGATCGGGGATACAGGTTCAAGGGGACTCTTTTATGGTGCCTGGGGATGGGGTATGTACAACCTGACCGGTGATCTCAGGGCTGTCGTAGCCGGAACTGTTATGGCCGGTCTCTGGCTTGTGGTAAGGTTCTGCGCGGTAGAGACCCTCCTTGAGAGCTTCTTTAATCACATCGGAATAAGGGCAGGTCAGAGTGAGCAGAAATCTCTGAAAATGCTGTTTGTAAAGAATTCTCGATGCGGGAGAATCGAATATCTGCTTTCCTCAGTGTTTCACCCATGGATGAATATGGCTGCATTAGCTGCCTTGCTGTCCTTTTTTCCGGTCCCTTTCTCAGGTCTTTTCTGGACCTATTTCATTCTCTGGATCATCAACACGATCAGGAAACTTCGTAGCGGGTTCAAGATTTCGAACTTCGAAAGACCGCTTCAATGACCGGAGTAAACGGAGTTGTACTTGCAGGTGGGGAATCAGGCAGGATGGGAAAGGATAAACGGACGGTGATTCTCTCCAGCGGTCTGTCCATGGAGGAGAACGCGCTGAGAATTCTGAGTTCTTCCGGCTGCAGCAATGTTTATACTTCCGGTCCAGGAGGCATAACAGACATCCATTCCGGAAAAGGGCCAATGGGAGGGATCGAAGCTGCTATGCATGTGTACAAAAATAACGGCGTGATGTTTCTTCCATGCGATATGCCCCTTGTGATGCCGTATCAGGTGGAAAGAATTGTCAGGTCCTTTATTCAAAGACCCCATCTTCCCTCGGTGGCTTTTGCTCCTGATATGGAACCACTGGTCACAGTTGTTCCGGTTTCATGGAGAGAGATGATTTCAAATGCTGTGGCTCTGGGTCATCTGAAGATGGGAAAATTCTGGCAGGACTGCGGATTCACACCGGTCAGGATACCTGAAGGATATCTGCTGAAAGATGCGGACCATCCATGGGAGCTTCCTGCATGATCCATCTTGTTCTTGATCTTCTTAACTTTCTTATTCTTCTCGGTTCCGCGGTACAGGTGGTTCCGCTGCCTGGTATTCCGGTGGACATTCATCCTCTGGACAGAGGGTATGCGGTAGCATGCATCGATCGATCCTTGATCTGTGTTGTGGATACAGGATACATAGTGGATGTTCTCCCGCGGAAAATACTGGAACCCCGTGATATCTGCCTCTGGAACGGAGAACTCGCTGCAGCGGACTTTGCAGGTGAATCTATCGTCATGAACGATCGGATGATACCACTTCCGGGAAGCCCGGACAGGATATGCGAGGTGTTCTGGAATACTCCTTCTACTTCGGAATTAGCAGTAGCTATTTTTGATCCTGGTATCGTTGTTCTTGTAGAGCAGGACGGTACGGTTTCGACCCTTGTGAAAATGCCTGGAGCCAAATCGCTTTCTCCGTGTGACGCAGACGGAGACGGGGACATGGATTTATTCGCTTCAGGTTTCGGAAGCGGTGTGATATTCATAGAGAATTGCTGCTCAACTCCCGTTGTTCACTATATTGGCACGATTGAGGTTGGGGTTAAAAGATGCTTTGCAGTTGACATGGATGAAGATTCCCTCATGGATGTGGCTGGTATTGCCTGTGCTGAAGGTGGTGCTGGCTGGTGGAAAAATCCGGGAAGCATTGATGGTGAATGGGAATTCCATGTGATAGACAGTTCTCTGGAAGGACCGAAGGATATCTGGTGCCGTGGCGACAGCATTGTGATTGCCTCGCTGTTCAGCGATGCATTTGTTTCGTTCATTCCCGGGATTCAGTTCCCTGAAGGCCTTTTGTGCTGTTATATCTCCGATGAAGGGGATATCATTCTTGGACACAGGCTGGGATTTCTTATTCATGTGGGAACACCGGTGCTCCGAATGCTGCTGGAATAGTAAAGGATATCCCCAAACAGAATATAAATGTATTATCTTAATTAGTAGTGTTAGATAAAGGAATATTTTGAAGGTTATGTTTTTGCATTAAATGTACTTGGTACAATTTGCTTGAAATAGATAACTATTACTCATGAAATGCGAGGTAAACTCATGGGCACAAGGTATGTTCGTTATTTGATTTTTCTGTCACTATTTTTAATCAACTCCTTTTCCCAGGCAGGCGGCATCCGGGGAAGAGTATTCGACAGTAGAGGTAATCCTCTTGTTGGCGCTACGGTAATGATAACAGGTACTTCCTTGGGTGCGATGACCGGGCCCGATGGAGAATACACCATAAATGATCTAGAAACAGGTGTGTACTCGATACTGGTTGGAATGGTAGGAATGGGGCAGCAGACAAGGGATGGGATTGTCGTGGATGAAATGCACGATACTGTGGTGAACATAGGAGAACCTAACCCTGAGCACATGGATAGGTATGGTTTCGATGAAGAGTGCTTCTGCGGCAGGATAATTATTCCGGAGAGTGAGGACTCTATCAGCGATCTGCCCCTGCAGCATACCAGTGCGCGTATAGCTGTGTGCGGAAATGTTCAGAGAGTTGATGTCAGGCAGATCTACGGCAATCCATTTTCCAGTCCGATTGAGGCGATATACGTGTTCCCGCTTCCACATGACGGCGCTGTGGACCGGATGAATATATACATTGGTGATCGTTTAGTTGAGGGACATGTATACGAGTCGGGAAAAGCCTCAGATATCTATGAAGATGCTATCACCACTGGGCATACTGCGGGTCTACTGGCGCAGGAGCGTCCCAATATCTTCACACAGACATTAGGAAATATTCTTCCCGGCGACAGCATTACTGTAGAGATAAGTTATGTTGCTCCGCTTGATCTATTTGAAAATGAGTTCGAGCTTGTGTTTCCAATGGTGGTGGCCCCCAGATACATACCCGGAGTATCCATGTCTGACAGAGATCGGGGTTGGGCAGACCCGACTGATCAGGTGCCAGATGCCAACAGGATCACCCCTGTTGTGCTCCCAGAGGGGATGCGTGCCGGATACGACATTGATGTGGAAGTTGTGGTAAATGCCGGTATTCCGATTTATAACCTGGAGTCTGTCAACCACGATATCGATTGGCAAATGGATGATGGGGTGGTAACGGTAACTCTTAAGAACGAGAATGAGATTCCTAACAGGGATTTTGTGTTGAGGTATTCAATCTCTGCAGATTCCAGGGAAGCTGGACTTATTGCGACCAATTCTGAACTGGGCGGCCACTTCATGCTGGTGATCAAGCCGGAGGCTGAGTTTGATAACGGCTCACCTGAACCCAGGGAATACGTCTTTGTGGTGGATTGCTCCGGATCCATGAGTGGTCAACCTATGGCAGTAGCTAAGGAGACAATGCGCCACTTCATAAGGAGCATGGGCAATGATGATACCTTCCAGATCATAAAATTCAGTCAGAGGGCATCTTCCTTTGCAGAAAGTCCTGTGGAGTGCAGCAGGAGAAATGTTAACCTTGGGCTTGCTTATGTGGAGATGATGAGTGGTAGTGGCGGTACTGAGATGATCAACGGGGTCAGGGCTGCACTGGGCTGTCCAGAGGACACAGAGCGGAACCGATATGTGATATTTCTTACAGATGGTCTGATAGGAAACGAAGATCGGATATTCGAGGAAGTGAGGAACCTCCGTGGTGATCATACAATGCTTTGGAGTGTGGGAGTGGGTTCAAGCCCTAACAGGTACTTGCTGGACGGGCTCGCCGAGGAAGGAGGAGGAAAGCCCTTCTATGTTGCTCTCCAGGAAGATCCTAGCGAAGTTGCCTTAAGAATTCATTCACAGATCAACGATCTCTGCATAAGGAATGTTTCCATTGACTGGGGGGATCTACATGTGATGGATATCTATCCCGAAGAAATATCATTCCTTTTTGCAGGTGAACCACTCTTCATAATGGGAAGGTATTTTGGAAGCGGTTCCGACAGAATCAGAATTGCCGGGCAGGTTGGGGACGAAACGTGGAGCGAGAGATTGAGAGTGACGCTGCCATTCCATGAGGAAGCCAACGATGTGATTGCAGCCATCTGGGCCAGGGAAAAGATCCATCATCTGGAGAGAATGATGCTTGATGCTGCAGACTCTGAAGCTATTGAAGAGTATGTATCACTGATCACAGAAACTGCACTGAATTACCAGTTGCTCAGTAGATACACCTCCTTTGTAGCTGTGAGCCATGAGGTGAGAACTGATGAACAGGGACATCCCATCAATGTAGAAGTGCCTGTTAACATACCGGAAGGCATACTGTATGAGGCGGTATTCGGTGGATTGGAACCCTCATCCATAGGTAGTACTACGATCACAGTCTCCGATTCGAGAGGTATGATAATGCAGGATGCCACGGAATCTTTTCATGTTGTGGCACGCAATGAAACAGGAACCATGCCCGTAGCTGGTATCACCGCTGCGGTGAACCAGCAGGCTGGTGCCATCACTGAATCCACCGTCGAAACCTTTGTATCAAGGGAAAGGACTATTACTGCTACTCTTGATTCTGGCGCATCAGTCACACTGCTTATGACGACTGCTTCCGGGCCGGGAATACCATATGAACAGCTGAATGCTATCCTGACAAGGGCTATTGAGCAGACATCTGAAGTTTATGAGCAGTTTTTGGGTCTGGCGGAAGGCATGATCATCTTCAGAATCAAGTTTACCGCAGATGGTTCTGTTGCCGATGTATCTGTAACTCAGAATTTTACCGGCAGTCAAATTCTTGCTGAGCAAGTGATTTCGATTCTTAAAAGGATAATTATTGATAACTGTCCAGGACAAGGGGTAGAACTTGAGGTCGCTATCGAATTCATAGCTCCCTCTTAGAGTTTTCAACTGGATTTAATCAGTTCTGAATTATGACAGCAGGCTATCTATTTGGAGCGGTGTGTCTCTTGGAAGAAAATACGATGGAAAAGATTGGCTACAAAAAAGAACTAAGTCATCTCACGTTCATCAGGTTTGTGACCCCAGTTGAAGTATACCAAAAAAATAAGGGAGGGTAACATAGATACAGCCAGAATGTTCATGTAATGATCTTCAACAAGCAGATTTGTTCACTCTGTATTACTGGTGATCGAATTCATCGAGAAGAATTGCCTTACATTTATCGTAACAGCTGGGTTGCAATACCCTCTTATAACTGCTGAACAAAGGTGTGGATTTGTGTCAGTCTTGACATGATTGTTGTAGAAATTTATAATGCCGTACGCAATTATGTACATGCACGGTTTGGAGTTATTATGTATGCGATTAGCTATACGGCAGCACGCGCAAACTTGGCCAAGACAATGGAAAAGGTTTGTAATGATCATGCCCCGATCATTATAACCCGCAAAAGCGAAAATCCGGTAGTTATGATCTCTCTTGAAGACTATGAAGCCATGGAAGAAACAACATACTTACTCCGTTCTCCTGCTAATGCAAGACTGTTGCTTGAATCCATCGCCGAGCTTGAAGCAGGCAAAGGATCAGAAAGAGAACTCATCACGTGAAGCTAACTTTCTCCACAATAGCGTGGGAAAATTACCTTTACTGGCAAAGCACGGACAAAAAAACACTTGGAAGAATAAATACCCTTATCAAAGATATACAGCGTACTCCTTACAAAGGTATTGGCAAACCAGAACCACTTAAACATGGCCTGTCAGGTTATTGGTCCAGGCGTATTAACGATGAACACCGAATAGTTTACAAATACAAAAATGATACCATTCTGATTGCGCAACTCAGATATCACTATAGCGCAGGTGATTGAGATGATAACTGCCGGGTGCATTCCATAATCGATAATGTTGGATTGAATAAAACTATTCCCGAATGAAGAAATACAGTCCGAAGCCGCCTTTTGAAATCAGGGCAACGCACACCAGAGCAATGATCCAATCTGGAGTCGGATTACATTTGTGCATTCTCCCATACATACCCATAAGAACTATGAATATCGTACTCCATGAATATGAAGCTACTTTCCTCTCCAGATGCTCTTCTCGTTCATCAGGCTTGTGACTGGTGTAGAAGTACATTACAAAAATAATGATAGGTAACATTGATATCCCCATAATATAAATGTAATGGCCTTTAACAAGCATATTTGTATCCCAGAAAAGGCTAAGAGCCGCAAATATTATTCCAAAGGCAAGGTGAACTGCGGACCATACAATGTAATTACCCTTTATAGACTTCATATCACTCTTCCTCCTCAAGCTTAAACACCTCGTCAACAGGAATCTTAAAGAAATCTGCGATTTTCAAAGCCGTAATAATCGAAGGATTGAATTTTCCCAGTTCAATTGAGTTTACTGTCTGTCTGCTGAGATCTACTTCTTCCGCCAGATCTTTCTGACTGATTTCTCTCTCCGCGCGGAGAACCCGGAGCTTATTCTTCAGTTTCATTTCAACTCCCTTCTCCAGGAATGTAGCTAATCATAGGCATAATATCAAGTATTATAGACATTATGACTGGAGTACGCTACACCGCTTTGTATGTTTAAGGGAAGAATTGAGATTAGACAAATTATGAATCATTTTTCTATCTACCGCCTGAGTACTTGATGAGGATGGGAGAGCATGAGAAAGAAAGGTGCAGATAATAACAGCGTAATCAATTATGTAAAACGATGTAAAACAGCAGAATTTACGGTGAAAATGTGCCTGTATACTTCTGGACGAAGCGATTGTATACTATCCCGATTATATAAGGGTTTACAGAGAAATCATGTCATCGAAAGGCGGAACGCGGATAATGAATAGACTGTTTTCTATAATTGCGACTGCTTCGGTTGTCCTGCTATTTTCAAGCTGTATGGGTACATTTGAGACGGCAAGAGTCGTACCTTTCAAGGTTGGTGCTACCTATTTCACAACAATTGATGCCAACGAAGATGATTCCTTCAATATGCCTGGAATTGTTGTTGAAGCAGGATTGCCGGCAGGTCCG